>JANXTP010000059.1 GCA_025352345.1 Burkholderiales bacterium
CAGCGCAGATCGGCATCGGCGCTGGGCAGCAGGTGCGTCTGCTGGTCGTCGAGGAACTGGATGCGGTGTTCGAGCCGCCGCAGGAAGACGTAGGCCTCGGCCAGACGTGCCGCGCTGGTGGGCTTCATCAGGCCGCCGGCGGCGAGCTTGTCGAGCGCTTTCAACGTGGAGCGGGTGCGGATCTCGGGAAACTGACCGCCGCGCACGACCAGCAGCAGCTGCACGATGAACTCGATCTCGCGGATGCCGCCGCGCGACAGCTTCACGTCGTTGGCGCGCTCGGGGCGGCCGGCGGCGCGGCGCTGGGCCTCGTCGCGCACCTTGCGGTGCAATTGCCGCAGGCCCTCGAACACGCCGTAGTCGAGGTAGCGGCGGTAGACGAAGGCATTGACGGTGCTGCGCAGCGCTTGAATCTGCGGTGTGGCGATGCAAGCGCGTGGTGCGACAACGCGGCTCTTTAGCCAGGCGAAGCGCTCCCACTCGCGGCCGTTGGCCTGCAGGTACTCTTCCAGCATCGGCAGGCTGACGACGGGCGGACCCGAATTTCCGTTCGGCCGCAGCGCCAAGTCGACACGGAACACGAAGCCATCTTCGGTGGTGTCGCCGATCAGTGCGTACAGGCCGCGCACCACCTGCGAGAAGTACTCATGCGCGCTGACCCGCTGCGGTCCGGGGGTGTCGCCACCGTCCTCGTAGACGTAGATCAAGTCGATGTCCGATGACACATTCAGTTCGCGGGCGCCCAGCTTGCCCATGCCGACGATCCAGAACTCGATGCGCTGGCCGAGTGCATTGAGCGGCGGGCCGCAGCGCGCATCCTGTTTGGCCATCGCGTGCGCCAGCGCCCGGTCCAGCGTGGTCTCGGCCAGGTCGGTCATCGCGGCGGTGATGTCCTGCATCGCCGCGCCCTGCTCGATGTCGAGCACCGCCAGCCGTTCGAGTACCAGTTGGCGGGTCACCCGCAGCGCACTGGCGAGCGGGCGGCCGCCATCGACGAAGCGCTGGATCAACTCCGAGATCACTGCCGACCGCGGCAGTCCTGGCGGCAGCAGGCCGAGCTCATCCGCATAGCGGCGGCGGATGCGCTGCACGAAGCGGCTGTGGTCGGCGCGGGCCACAGTACTGGCGCCGATGGGAGGCACCGCTGAGCTTGAATTCGGGACCGTGTCGGAGCGGAGGGAACCCATGGGTCGGTCTGCGGGTCTGTGCTAGATTGTGTCGGGGCGAAGGCGTACCAACCGCTTCGGCACCCCACACCACCGATGCCTGTTCCAGAAGACGACGCGACCTCCGCACAGCTCCCACAACGTTTCGCTTCGGTGCGGTGGCAGCTTCGCACCATCAAGGTACTGAGCCTGCTGCTCGTTGCGGCATGGGGCCTGTTGATCGCGGCGTGGTTGGCGGTGCACTTTTTGATTTTGCCGCACATCGACCGATGGCGAGTGCCGATCGAACAGTACGCCAGCCAGTTTTTCAGGCAGCCAGTGCGCATTGGCACGATCATCGCCAACACCAACGGCTGGTTGCCCACCGTGGAGTTGCGCGACGTCGCCTTGCTCGATGCCCACGCCGCGCCGGTGTTGCAGCTGCCTCGCGTGGTCGGGGCCTTGTCGGCGAAGTCAATTTTTTCCCTGCAGCCGCGCTTCTCGCAGTTGTTGATCGATGGGGCCGACCTCGAGGCCCACCGTGATGCCGACGGCAGGGTCTTCCTGGCTGGGTTCGAGCTCAACGGGCCGAGCACCGACCATCGCCCGTTGTTCAACTGGCTTTTCAAGCAGCACGAGGTGGTGTTGCGCAACGGCGTTGTGCGCTGGCGTGACGCCCTGCATCCGGCCGAGCCGCAGCGCTTCACCGAGGTGCAATGGGTCATGCGCAACGGTTTACGCCGGCATGAGCTGCGCGTCGATGCGACACCGCCGGCCACCTTGGGTGAGCGCGTCACGCTGATGGGCCGCTTTACCCAACCGCTGCTGGCCGAACCCGCAGACTGGACGCGCTGGCACGGCACCGCCTACGTCAGCTTGCCGCAGGTCGACGTTGCCGCGCTGACGCCGCACCTCACGCTGCCGGCGGGCCTGACGCAGGGCCGTGGTGCACTGCGGGCGTGGATCGATGT
>JANXTP010000078.1 GCA_025352345.1 Burkholderiales bacterium
CTTATGTCTGTGCCGGTAGACAGATCGCCCAGATGAAACGTTGTAGAGGGGGGGGGGCGATCTGAAACCGCACGCCTGCAACGACATTCGCAACGATTCGAAAGCCACTTATGAACTTGAAACGCAACCTGTCTGTCGTCCTGCTCTCACTCTCGGCCGCCATGCCGATGATGCTGACCAGTACGGCACACGCCGAAACGTTCTCATCGACGCCGGCCGCGTCGGTGACCGCGTTCGATGTCGCACAGCTCCGCACCATCACGCCGGGCAGTGAGTTGGAGTTCACCCTCAACGGCACCCCCGGCGCTGAAGTGACGCTGCAGATCGCCGGTGCCACCGACGGCTTGCGGCTCACCGAGGTGCAGGCCGGGCGCTACACGGGCACGTACACGGTGCGAAGCCGGGACCGGTTGACCGCCGCAAGCCTGGTGACGGCACGCCTCGTCAAGAACGGCGAGGAAGTCAGTGTGTCGCTCGACGAGTCGCTGGTCATTGGCGCGAGCAGTCCCGTGCCGGTTGCGGCCGCCCACATCGATGCATTCACCGTGTCCGCTCCCGATCACATTGGACCCGGTGATGAGATGAATTTTTCGCTGACCGGCGCCCCGGGCGGCAAGGCACGGGCTTTAGTTCGCGGCGTCACGAAGCCGATCGTGCTCACCGAAGCCAGCCGCGGCGTCTACGAAGGCAGCTACACGGTGCGCAGACGGGACCGAATTGAGAAGGAACTGGTCGCGACTGGGTACCTCGTGTTGAACAAGCGGGAAACCAGCCAGCGCTTTGCGCGGGCAGAAGGCGATGACCGCGACAGCTCACGTCGCGATACACGTGACTCACGCGATTCACGCGACGACAGCAGCGCCGTTGCCAACTGCGCGAATTGCGGTGTGGTCGAGAGCGTGAACCTGGTCGACAAACATTCGCAAAATATCCTGGGAACGATTGCCGGCGGCGTCGTCGGTGGCGTGCTCGGGAATCAGGTCGGCGGCGGTACCGGCAAAACACTGGCAACGGTCGCCGGGGCGGTCGGCGGTGCCTACGCGGGAAACCGGATCGAAAATAGCATGCAGAAGACAAGCGAGTACCGTGTGGCAGTGAAGCTGCAGTCGGGCGATATCCGCACCGTCACCTTTGCTGAAGATCCCAACTTCAAGGTGGGTGAGCGGGTAAGGGTCGAGAACGACAAGCTTGTGCGGCAATAGGTCGAGCCGTAGGCGGCGTGTTGAAGGGCGCGGCGCCGCACGCGCCTGTCTGACGTCAATGCGTCCGCTCATCGCGATGCACACTGATACGGACCACCTTGTCAACTGACGACGATGTTTTTCAGGCCTTCTTCGCGTAGCCAGTGCACCAGCCGGCCGAGGCGACATGCTTGCCTGGGTACAGCGGACATGGCCCAGAAGCGTCGCCCGTCTTGCCGCCGAAAAGAGCGCAGTTGGCGCATGCTGCGCCTGTGACGTGCTTCGCATCCTTTGTGGTCGTCGCGTTGGGCACGTAGCCCAGCGCTACAGCAGCGGGATCTGCCGGGTCGACCATCAAGCCTGTGGCAGTAGCCACGGTGACCGGCGCGGGTGCCGGCGCTGCGATGGCGATAGGTGACGAAGCAGCAGCCGGTGAGGGCGTTGGCGTGGGTGCAAGGTTCGGTGCCGGTGCCGGAGCGGCAACCAGTGGCTGGGCAGCAGGCTGCGGGGCGGATTTTTCGCCACAGGCAGCCAGTGAAGAAAGCCCTGCCACTGGCAGGATCTCAATGAAACGACGACGTGAATACATGCGCTTGCCTCAAAGCTCAGTGGACGCAAGGAATATGACTCTGTTCAGACTCAACACAGATATTTGACACTCGAGTAGATCCGCCGCGTTCCGGATCACAGCGCCGTGTTTCGACACCACCCGCCACGCGTCGCGCCCGGCGCCAGTCGAGCATGAACTGCTCTCTGTGGTGCATGTTTTCCAACCGAGGCTATGCCGGGAAACTTTAGGGCGCAGGACGTGACTGCGCGGTCGCTTCGTCAAGGCCGGCAGTGGCCGATTTAGTTATCAAATCACTCAGACAAAAGACGCGGAAGATGCACCCGAAGAAGTTGCTTGAAGAGGACGCGCAGGAAGCATTTCAAGTGATGCACATCGTATTCGGAGCGCTGCTGCGGCCTGTCTCTTCGTAGAGCTTCTCAGAAGCTGTGGCAGCGTCTACGAATGGGTTCCCCGCCGTCTTTGCTCATCGACATGAGCTGCGCGATGATCTGGACGGCAAGGCTCAGTTGTTAATTGATGGGGTGCATGTGTGAACAGCGATTCAGACAGGCTGGCCAGCGCCCGCGCGCAATGGCAATGGCGAGGCGAAGACCGGCCCCCGTTCGCCGACGTCCCGGCGTCAGGGCAGATTTCGATCTGGGATTTTCCGCGCCCGCCGAAGATCGTGCATGAGCCCCGTGAGATCGTCGTGCGGTGGGGCAGCACGGAAGTGGCGCGCACACGCGCCGCCTGGGCGGTCCGAGAGACGTCCCATCCACCGACTTTCTATCTGCCGCTGGCCGACGTGCAGCGGGGGTTGTTGCATCCGGCTGGTGGCGGCTCGTTCTGTGAGTGGAAGGGACCGGCGCGTTATTGGAATCTGGTCGACGGCGCACGCTGTTTGGAGCAGGTCGCCTGGAGCTACCCCCATCCCATGGCTGGTGCCGAGCCGCTCGCCGACTGTGTTGCGTTCTATGCCCACCACCTCGACTGCAGTGTCGGCGGAGCGAGGGTCCATTCGCAGCCAGGCGGTTTCTATGGAGGCTGGATCACGCCCGACCTGGCCGGGCCCTTCAAAGGCGGACCCGGCAGCGGAGCTTGGTAGCCAAGCGGGTTCGGTGGCGGTGTGCACTCATCGCTGCGCCGGATCCTGCGCGGGGCGGGTTGACCACAAAGGTTGTCTTGCAAGTTCGGCCGCCGTGACGTCGTCGGCTGTCACTTCGTACTCGCTGCTGCTGCGCTCTACAAAGTAGGCCGAGCGGAAGCGCTGCAGAAGACCCGCAAGTGCTCTGCGCGCCTGACTGGGAGGGCCGTTGAAGGTGAGTGTCAGCGTGGTCATGGTCGGGGCTTTCGTCAAAAAGGTCGGCTGGTCATTGCCGCCATCTTTCTTTGAACGCTGGAGCGGCGGTGCGGTTGACGTGCGCGGTAGACACAACTGGCCGGTACCGGCTTCAGCGGCCGCTGGGTCACCGCCATGCGGCGGCTGCGCCCAGTCCGGTGCTGGCGTTCCGCTGGCCAACGCGAACATTCAGAGGTGCCCTCTACAGGGTTCTTATGGACAATTACCGGCGAGACGGCTGCCGGCTCAAATTCATGGCCCAATTTTTCAAAACAGAGGTCATTGATGTACCCAACTCTGCTTGAACAACAAGCCCTGATCCGGCCGTGACATCGGGCCCCATGCAGTTGCACCGACACCATCTGCTGATGGGCCTGACCGGCTGGGTCTGTGCGCCTGCCTGGGGCGCCGGCCCGTCAGCGGCAACCCTGCTCGCCGCGTGGCAGCAGGG
>JANXTP010000079.1 GCA_025352345.1 Burkholderiales bacterium
CCTGAGAGGTTGTGAATTTTTCGACGAGTCCAAGTTCGACCCATTCCGGGGGGGTACTTCAACCCTTCTCCACCTCAAACAAATCGCTCCTGGGATGTTCTAGACGGTCGCTTTCTGAGCGTGATGCCCGGTGCGATTGATTCCTGAAAAATTCACACGCTCTGAGGTCTTCGACCAATTGAAGGCGCTCAAACTTGCCGGCGAGTTCGGGTATGAGGACTTTCGGTAGTTACTGTTGACGATCTGTATTCGATCGAATACAGCCCTCCCAGGTTCGTCGTTCGTCGGCTGCCCGCTTTCGATGCTTGGTTCGCGGCCCTGCGCGATGGCGCAACGCGCAACCGGTTGGCGCGTCGCCTGGACAAGGTGCAACGGGGCAGTTTGGGCGATGTCAAACCAGTCGGCGACACGTGCTCGAGATGCGCGAGTTCGTTAAGCGTCGGCCGCCTCATATGCCGCTACTGACACTGAGCGCTTGACAGCCAAGGACTTGCGGAGTGCTTTGATACGCCCAATTTCGTGCATGGTCTTCGCCGTGAAGTACGACTCACCGCAGGCAGGACATGACCAAAGAGGGACGCCTTCGATGACAAGAAGGTCGGCGCCTTTGCCATAGCTGCGGGTCACATGTTTCAGTTGGATTGTGCTGCTGCCGCAGTGCGCACACTGATGCTCAAGAGACGTAGACAGTGATGACGACGAGCTTGCCGGTGAACCCGACTTTGACGAAGATTTCGGCTGCCGTGCCGTCAAGCGTGATGCCGGCGACGACACACTTGACTTCGCGTGTCTTGGCGTCGCGCTGGCGCTCGACGATTTCGCCCGTGAGGATGATATTTTCGAGGTCAAGGATGTTGAGGTTGTCATCTTCAAGCTCTTCGGCTGCGTGGGTTGAAACATGATGCTGGGCGGCGGTGACAAGAGCAGCCAGCCGGCCGACATCGCGGCCGCCAAGGCCTTGGCCGCAACCCTTGAGGAGTGATGCAGCGTGAACAAGAAGGCGAAGATCGACAGCCTGCCCGTGTTCGACATGGCCGACTACCAGTATGCAAGGCGCTGGGCGTGAGGCTGGTGGTGCAGCCGTTGCCGCTGCCGGCACCGAAGCTGAACCAGCTCAAGGGCATCGCCAAAGGGGCCAGGGTCAGCGACTATCGCGAGCTCGGAGAGCGCCGCTGACGCGCATCGCCGCCAACCCGGCGCGATGCGCGCTTGGCAATGGCCTGCCGCTGATGCTCGTCCCCGAGCTCTGGAAACTCGGCGGAATTGCCAAACGGGGGCAAAGGCGCATGCGACGAACGCCGCTGCCCAGGCCGTGTTCGCATGGCATCATCTGCCAATAGCTACAGGCGGAGCGATCAGGATGCCGACCCGAAACGTTGTTCTTACCGATCACCAGGCGGCCCTCGTGGAGCGGCTGGTCTCGGTCGGCCGCTATCAGAATGCGAGCGAGGTGCTGCGCGAGGGTCTGCGGTTGGTCGAGACGCGCGAAGCCGAAGACAAGCTTCGGCTCAAGGCCTTGCGTGAGTCGGTTCGCCAAGCCACGGCTGATGTCGACGCCGGTCGATTCAGGTCTTTCGATTCCGCTCCCGAATTGCGACGCCACTTGACGGCGTTGACCGCCGCTGCACTCGACGACTCGAGGCCGGACCCTGCCGCGACGTAAGGTGAGTGAGCCCGCCAAAGGAGCTCGGGCGATTCATTTGACCGCCGCGGCCGAGGCCGACATCGGGCGGGCGGTTCGGTGGTCGGCACGCTTGTTCGGCGCGACCCAGGCGCGTGTCTACGCGCAGACGCTGGCACTGGCGCTCGAGGCGCTGATCGAAACACCGACAAGCGCGATCGGTGTCAACGACCGTGGCGACATCGGCAAAGGACTGATGTCGCTCCATGTCGCGTCACGTGGGCGCAAAGGCCGACACTTCGTCATTTTCCGCATTCGCCGCCGCGCCGGCCGCGAAATCGTAGAAGTCCTTCGGTTGCTTCACGATTCGATGGACCTGGCGCGACATCTGCCGCCGGTCGGCTGAATGCCGAGGCGCGATTTCCCGCTAAGTCGCGCTGACCCAATCCCCCGACTTCCCCCCGTGCTTCTCCAGCACGCGGATCTCGCCCATCACCATTGACCTTGCCCCTGGAATCCGTACCCCATAGCCGAGTCACGAATTGGCTTGCTTGGCCTGAGCCGCAAACCAGTCTTGCTCGAACCGTATCGGGCTGACGTAGGCCAGCGTCGAGTGCAGTCGGGCTTGGTTGTACCAGAGCAGCCACGCGATGGCCTCGTCCTTGGCTTGGCGCCGGGTCTCGAAGCGCTGCCCGTAAAGTCGCTC
>JANXTP010000129.1 GCA_025352345.1 Burkholderiales bacterium
CCCCGTTCTGGGCGCTGGAGTCGCTGCTGCGCGAAAACCCGATCTCCAGCGCCGAAGGCCTGGCGCTGATGCGGCTGGCCGAAGCGCTGCTGCGTGTACCCGACACCGAGACCGCCATCGCGCTGACCGCCGACCAGCTAGTCCACGCCGACTTCAACGACCACCACGGCGGCCACCACCCGCTGCTGGCCGGCTTGTCGGCGCAGGCGATCGCGCTGTCGAAGAAGTTTCTGCCGAGCGATGCGGACGCCGGGGCCGGCGGTCTGATCCAGCGGCTGGGCGCTCAGGCGGTGGTCGCCGCCACGGTGCGGGCGATCCAGCTGCTCGGCCGCCAGTTCGTGCTCGGTCGCTCGATCGGAGAGGCGCTGCGCGAGGCCGACGAGCAACGGCGAGAACAGGCCGCACTCTGTTTCAGCTACGACATGCTGGGCGAAGGGGCCCGCACCGAAGACGATGCGCAGCACTACCTGGCGTCGTACCAGCACGCGATCGAGACGCTGGCGCAGCGTGGCGTGGCGCGCGGGCCCGAGGCGTCCGACGGCATCTCGATCAAGCTCAGCGCGCTGTTCAGTCGCTATGAACCGGCGCAGCGCGAGCGTGTGTTTGCCGAGCTGTTGCCGCGGGTGTGGGGGCTGGTCGAACAGGCGGCGCGGGCCGACATCAACCTGACCATCGATGCGGAGGAAAGCGATCGGCTCGAACTGTCGCTGGATGTGTTCGAGGCGCTGGCCTCACGCATCGCGCGTGAGTGGCCGACCTGGCGCGGCTTCGGCCTGGCGATCCAGGCTTACCAGACCCGCGCACTCGACGTGCTCGATGAAGTCGTGCGCATTGCCCGAGCCCACGACTTGCGGTTCATGGTGCGCCTGGTCAAGGGCGCGTACTGGGACGGCGAGATCAAGCGTGCGCAGGAGCTGGGTCTCGCGGGCTACCCGGTCTACACCGACAAGCAGCACACCGACCTGTCGTACCTGGCCTGCGCCCGCGCGCTGATCGGCCATGCCGATGTGATCTACCCGCAGTTCGCCACCCACAACGCCGGCACGATTGCGGCCATTGCGCAGATGGCGCAACGGTCAGGCGCGCGCTACGAGCTGCAGCGTCTGCACGGCATGGGAGCGGCGGTCTACCGCGAAGCGATGCAAGGTGTGGCTGTCCCGGTGCGGGTGTACGCGCCGGTCGGCGAACACCGCGATCTGCTGGCATACCTGGTGCGGCGATTGTTGGAGAACGGCGCCAACTCGTCCTTCGTTCATCAGTTGGCCGACGAATCGATCGCGATCGACCAGGTGCTGGCGTCGCCATGGCTGTCGTTGACCGAGCCGGGCCTGCCGCTGCCCGTGTCGATGTTCGGCTGGCACGCCGCGGAACCGAGCCGAGGCCGGCGCAATTCAAGCGGCACTGACCTCGCCAGCCTCGCCGACCGCGCGCCGCTGCAGTGCGCACTGGAGGGCCTGCAAGTCAAGTTCGCTCGCGAAGCAACGCTGAACGACGTGAACCTGTCGATGGCGCGCTTGCACGCCGCCCACGGCGCCTGGCGCGCAACGCCGCTCGCCGCTCGCGCCGCTGTGCTGCGCCGCGCCGCCGATGCGCTCGAAGCCCGCCGCGCCGAGTTTTGCGCCTTGCTGGTTGCCGAAGCGCGCAAGACCTGGGGCGATGCCGTGGCCGAGGTGCGCGAGGCGATCGATTTCTGCCGCTACTACGCCGACCAGGCCGAGGTGACCTTGAAACCCCACGTGCTACCCGGGCCGACCGGCGAGAGCAACGAGCTGCGGCTGCATGGCCGCGGTGTGTTCGTCTGCATCAGCCCGTGGAATTTTCCGCTGGCGATCTTCGCGGGCCAGGTGGCGGCCGCACTGGTCGCGGGCAATACCGTGGCTGCGAAGCCGGCCGAGAAGACGCCTGTGGTGGCGCAGCGCATGGTCTCTATGTTGCACGAGGCCGGCGTGCCCGCCGATGCCTTGCTGCTGCTGCATGGCCCCGGCGAGACGGTGGGCGCCGCGCTGGTGGCCGATGTGCGCACGGCGGGCGTCTGCTTCACCGGATCGACGGCGGTGGCCCGCCTGATCAACCGCGCGTTGGCCGCGAAGGACGGGCCGATCGTGCCCTTGATTGCCGAAACCGGCGGCATCAACGCGATGGTGGTCGACAGCAGCGCACTGCCCGAACAGGTCGTCGATGCGGTCGTGCAAAGTGCGTTCCGCAGCGCCGGCCAGCGCTGCTCGGCGCTGCGTCTGCTGTGCGTGCATGACGGTATTGCTGGCGCGGTCATCGCGATGGTCCGTGGTGCCTTGCGTGAGTTGAGCGTTGGCGACCCGGCGCAATGGACCACCGATGTCGGGCCGGTGATCGACGACGAGGCGCACGGCCTGCTGCAGCGGCACATCGCACGGCTGCGCGCCGAGGCCAGCCTGATCGGCGAGGCGTCGCGCATCGCGGTGGGTGTGCCGAGGCTGATTGCGCCGATCGCCTTCGAGGTGGCGCGCATCGCCGACGTGCAACAGGAGATCTTCGGGCCGGTGCTGCACGTGGTGCGCTGGTGTGGTGATCCGGCCCAGGTGATCGCGCAGATCAATGCGTTGGGTTACGGCCTGACGCTCGGGCTGCAGACCCGTATCGAACGCCGCGCGCAGCAGCTGGCCGAGGCGGCGCGGGTCGGCAATGTCTATGTGAATCGCAACATGATCGGGGCGATGGTCGGTGTGCAGCCCTTCGGCGGCGAGGGCCTGAGCGGAACCGGCCCGAAAGCTGGCGGACCGCACTACCTGCTGCGCTTCTGCTCAGAGCAGACCGTCACCGTCAACACGGCGGCCGCAGGGGGCGATGTCGCGTTGCTGTCGCCGCCACGAGCGGCTTCGAGCGGGCACTGAGTCGGGGGGCGCTGAAGCAGCCCATTTCCAACCGGGAGCGGTTACAGTTACTTTTGATCTCGCGCTCTTAATGTTTTGTTCAGAAAAAGCCATGCAAAGCCCACATCGTCCCCACATCCTTGCGTTTCGTCCTGCATCTTTGTGCGCTGCCGTTGGCTGCGCGCTGTTCGCCGGCAGCGCGTCGACTGCGCCGGTCGTCGGCGGCGGTGAGAAAGGCCCGGTCACCGGTTCGGCAGGCGGTGCAGCCACCGAAAACAAGAACAGCAGCCTCGAACATTGCGACACCTCGCTCGGCACGCTGGGCGTGGTCGAAGACCAGAACGCTTCATGGTTCCAGGAGCTGCGCAATCACAAGCTCGGCTCGACGCTGCCGGTAATCCGCCTGATGATTCAGCAATCGAACCCGGCGGCATGGGTGGTGGCCTGGGTGCGTTCAGCCCGGCGCTGGGTCTGGCGGGCGCAGTGGCCGGCAGTTTGAAGACCAACGAAGCGTCAACGACGCTGATCCTGATCGACAACCGCTCCGGGATTCAGCGGGCCGCGGCCGAAGGCACGGCCAAGAACACCGACCTCAACATCATGGGCGGCCTGGCGGGCGGCTATTCCGAAACGCCCAAGGGCAAGATCATCATCGCGGCCTTCGCCGACTCGTACAACCAGCTCGTGCGCGCGGTGCGCAACTACAAGGCGCAAACCGTCAAGGGCGGTCTTGGTACCGGTGGTGCGCTGGGCGTTTCGGGGGGCTCCACGGCAGCGTCCAAAGCGGTAGACGGCGCGGCGGCGGCCAAGCCGGCTGCGAAACCTGCTGCCAAGCCGGCAGCCAAGAAGCCGGCCCCCAAACCCGCTGCCTCGGCAACACCTTGATGCGCGAAGCCGGCCCATGACGCTGTCGTCGGTGTTGTTCGTCGGCGGCGGCAACATGGCCGGTGCCTTGATCGGCGGCTTGTTGCGCAATGGCTGGGCACCAGGCGCCATCAGCGTGATCGAGCCGGACGAAGCTCGTCGCGCCACACTTCAATCCGGCTTCGGCGTGCGCACCCTGGGCGCTGCCGACGATTCATTGGTCGGCGTGGACTGCGTGGTCTGGGCGGTGAAGCCGCAGCTCTTCACGGCGGCTGCGGCCCCTTGTGCCGCCTACCTTGCTGGCGCTTTGCAACTGAGCGTGATGGCGGGCATCCGCAGCGATGCCATCGTGCGGGCCACCGGCAGTGAGCACGTGGTGCGTGCAATGCCCAACACCCCGGCGCTGATCGGGCAAGGCATGTCGGGCCTCTATGCGCGCGCAGCGGTGTCGATGGGCGAGCGAGCGGAGATCGAACGGCTGCTGGTACCCACCGGCCAGACACTGTGGGTCGAGCGTGAAGAGCAGCTCGACGCTGTCACTGCGCTGTCGGGCTCTGGCCCGGCGTATGTGTTCTATGTGCTAGAAGCCCTGATCGACGCGGGCGTCGAGTTGGGCCTCAGTGCACCGCAATCCAGGCAGCTGGCCTTGGCCACCTTCGCTGGCGCCACGGCGCTGGCGCGCGATGCCGACGAGCCCCCTGAAGTACTGCGTCAGCGCGTCACCTCCAAGGGCGGCACCACCCATGCGGCGATCACCGCACTCGATGCCGATGGCGTCAAGGCCGCGTTCCTGCGCGCCTTGAAGGCAGCGCATCGGCGCGCGGCGGAACTGGGCGACGAGTTCGGCCGCTGACGCGGTGCCTGTCGACGGCAAACCGGTGTGCCCACCCGGTTCCCTGCGACGCGTCAACCAACAGTCCAGCGAGTCATGCCGCTTGTCTCTGTGACGAGCGAGCGCCGGTCTGGACAGAATATTTAGCCATGGCTACACTCTTTAGCAACTTCATGAATCTGCCCCACTTGACCGATCGCCGCTTGCTGGCCCAGCGCTTCATGGTCTGCGCTTGCGCCGCGGGCGTGGCCTTCCTGTTCACGGCTTCGCAAGCCTTCGCGCAGACGAAGAAGCCGTTGCGCGTGGTGACGACCTTCACGGTCATCCAGGACATCGCCCAGAACGTCGCGGGCACGGCCGCGACCGTTGAATCCATCACCAAGCCCGGCGCGGAGATTCATGAGTACCAGCCCACGCCGCTGGATGTGGTGAAGGTGCAATCGGCCGACCTCGTGCTTTGGAACGGCTTGAATCTTGAACGCTGGTTCGAAAAGTTCTTCGACAACGTGAAGAACGTGCCCAGCGCCATCGTCAGCGAAGGCATCTTGCCGATGGGGATCAAGGAAGGTCCCTACCAGGGCAAAGCGAACCCGCATGCCTGGATGTCGACAGCCAGCGCGCTGATCTATGTGGAGAACATCCGCAAGGCGCTCACCAAAGCGGATCCCGCCAATGCCGACGTCTACGCAAAGAACGCGGCCGCTTATTCGGCGCAGATCAGGGCCATCGTCACGCCTTTGAAAGCCCGCCTCGCCAAGGTGCCTGAGGGACAACGCTGGCTGGTCACCAGCGAGGGGGCGTTCAGCTACCTCACCCGCGACTTCGGTTGGCGAGAGGCTTATCTTTGGCCGATCAATGCGGATGAGCAGGGTTCGCCTCAACAGGTTCGCCGGCTGATCGACATGGTGCGCAAGAATAAAATTCCAGTTGTCTTCAGCGAGAGCACGGTGTCGGCCAAGCCGGCGCGGCAGGTGGCCGGGGAAACAGGGGCTCGCTACGGCGGGGTTCTGTATGTTGATTCGCTGTCGGCCAAGACGGGCGCGGTTCCGTCCTACTTAAAGCTTCTCGAGGTGACCGTGGAAACCATTGCGACTGGCTTCGGCCAATGATCGGCCGGGCGCTGACGTTCGGCCGATCGGTGCTGGCTTTGGCCGGGAGCGGAACGCGGGCGGGCTACCGCGAGGGGGCCGCATCTCCCGCGGCGGGCCTGCGGGTCAAGGACATTTCAGTGTCCTATTCCAACGGTGTGCGAGCCATTGAAGAGGCGAGTTTCGAGCTCGGCGCATCGTCCATCTGCGCGCTCGTCGGCATCAATGGCTCAGGCAAATCGACGCTGTTCAAGACGCTGATGGGTTTTCTGACGCCTGCGAGCGGCAGCGTCGCCATCTCGGGGCTGCCCGTCGGCGAGGCGCTGGCGCGCGGCCTCGTGGCCTATGTGCCGCAGAGCGAGGATGTGGACTGGACCTTCCCTGTGCTGGTGCGCGACGTGGTGCTGATGGGCCGCTACGGTCACATGAACGCCCTGCGAATCGCTTCCAGGACAGATCATCAAGCAGTGGCCGATGCGCTCGACCGCGTTGGCATGAGCACCTTTGCCGATCGGCAAATCGGTGAGCTCTCGGGCGGCCAGAGGAAGCGCGTCTTTCTCGCGCGGGCACTGGCGCAGGAGGCCACCGTCATCTTGCTGGACGAGCCGTTCACTGGCGTCGATGTCAAGACCGAGGACGCCATCATCGCGCTGATGCGTGGCATGCGGGATCGGGGCTGCCTGATGCTGGTGTCCACCCACAACCTGGGGTCGGTGCCCAATTTCTGCGATCAGGTCATCCTCTTCAACCGCACGGTGCTCGCTTACGGACCCACCGCTGCGGTCTTCACCGAAGACAACCTCGCCCACGCCTTCGGCGGCGTGCTGCGCCACATTCGGCTGGGCGGCCGGGATCTTCATGACGACGCCGATACGCGGTCCGTGACCGTGCTGACCGACGACGAGAGACCCCTCGTCTTCTACGGCGAGAAAGCCGACCCGGCCATCTTCGACCGCGAGCGCGAGGACAAGCAGTGATCGACCTGCTCCTTGAGCCGTTTCATTACAGCTACATGTTCAAGGCCATCTGGGTCAGCGCCTTGGTGGCTGGTGTCTGCGCGTTCCTGTCCTGCTATCTCATCATGAAGCGATGGGCGCTGATGGGCGACGCGCTGTCGCACGCCGTGGTGCCGGGGGTTGCCATCGCCTACCTCGTGGGCCTGCCTTATGCCGTGGGAGCCTTCGTGGCGGGCTTGCTCGCGGCGGGCTCGATACTCGCCGTCAAACGCATCACGCTGCTGCGAGAGGATGCGGTCATCGGCATCATTTTTACCAGCCTGTTCGCTTTCGGGCTTTTCCTGGTCTCGATGAACCCGACGTCGGTCAACCTGCAATCGGTGATCTACGGCAACATCCTCGCCATCGCAGACGAGGACGCCAATCAGGTGGTGGTGATTGCAGCCGTTTCGCTGGTCATCCTCGGCGTGAAACGCAAAGACCTGATGCTGGCCTTTTTCGACGAGGCCCAAGCGCGGGTGGTCGGGATCAATCCGCTGCGTCTGAACATCCTGTTCTTCGTGCTGCTGTCGGCGTGCACGGTCGCTGCCTTGCAGACTGTCGGCGCGATCCTGGTGATCGCCATGGTCGTGACACCCGGGGCCACCGCCTACCTGCTGACCGATCGCTTCGACCGCATGATCGCGCTGGCTGTCACGGTCGGTGTGCTGTGCGGTGGCCTGGGCGCTTATGCGAGCTATTTCCTCGATGGTGCGACCGGCGGGCTGATTGTCGTTTTTCAAACGCTTGTTTTCCTCACCGCTTTCGTCTTCGCACCCAAACATGGGCGGCTCGCTACGTGGCGCAGAAACGCGGCCAACCGCGCCCCAGGGAGCGTGACGTGAGTGTGCTCCGCTGGTTCACCGAGCCGCTGACGCATGAGTTCATGCAGCGCGGCCTCGTCGTGGCTGTCCTCGTCGGAACCGTCTGCGCACTGCTGTCGTGCTATCTGGTTCTCAAGGGCTGGTCGCTGATGGGCGATGCGATCTCACATGCCGTGTTGCCGGGCATCGTTCTGGCTTACCTGTGGTCCATCCCACTCGCGTTCGGGGCGTTCGCGGCCGGGCTCGTCTGCACCACGGCCACGGCCTATCTGCGCGAAAACTGTCGTGTGAAGGAAGACGCCGTCATGGCGATCGTCTTCTCGGGCATGTTCGCACTGGGCCTGGTCTTGTTCGTCAAGGTGGAGTCCGATCAACACCTCAATCACATCCTTTTTGGCAACATGCTGGGTGTGCGCTGGTCGGATGTGATCGAGACCGCGCTGATCGCCATACCGGTCGGCGGTATCGTGATTGCCAAACGCCGCGACCTGCTTTTGTTCTGCTTTGATCCCGCGCATGCCCGGGCCATGGGACTGTCGGTCACGCTGCTGCACTACGGATTGCTGGCGCTCGTCGCGCTGGCCATCGTGGCTTCGCTGAAGGCCGTCGGTGTCATCCTGGTCATCGCCATGCTGATCACGCCTGGCGCCATTGGGTTTCTGTTGGCCAAGCAATTTGGCAGACTGACCGTCATCGCGGTGGCCGCGGCTGTTTTTTCCTGCGTGGTCGGCACGATCGCCAGCTTCCACCTCGATGCCGCGACCGGGCCGACGATCGTGATGGTGCAGACCGCGGTGTTCCTCGTGGCACTGGCCGTCAGCCAGGTGCAAGCCAGTTATCGGCGGCGGGCGCAGCGTTCCGTTGAGGTGCCTGGCACCTGCTGAGAGGGAGCGGGGCGCTGCCCTACTTCGGTTTGAGCAGCCGGGTCGTTCGCGCCAGGGCCGCCAGCGTTTCGTCGCTGACATGGTGTTCCATGCCTTCGGCATCTGCTTCGGATGTCGAATCGCTGACGCCGATCGCGCGCAGGAATTCACGCACGACGGCATGCCGATGCCGGGACGCAGCAGCCACCGCCTCACCGCGTTCGGTCAGGAAAATCGAGCGGTACGGGAGGCTTTCGAGCAGCCCGGCCACTTGCAAACGGTTCACCACTTTGGACGCTGTCGCGGCCGAGACACCAAGATGCGCAGCCAGATCGGTCAGGCGCGCTTCACCGGTCGCGGCAATCAGGTCGCCCACCAGCTCGACGTAGTCCTCGGCGGCTTCGTTCCGATGCGCCTCGCGCATGCGCAGGAAGGCCGCCGCGCGCCGTTTCGGCTCCGTCACCTCCGACATCGCGCTGATCCCTTCCATTCGGTTTGACACATGGGTCGGCAAAGGCTCCCGGCCGACGGCGTCATCGGCACGGGAGCAACGCATGCCGCCACGATAGCGCGTGTCACGCTGCGCGCCACAGGGCGTCGGCCACCACCCCGGCGAACACCGCCAGCCCCAGCGAGTGGTTGAGCCGGAAGGCGCGGAAGCAGCCCTCGCGCGATCGGTTGCGGATCAGCGTGAAATGCCAGCCGGCCAGGGTTGCGGCGGTGGCGATCCCGGCGAAGTAGGCCGTGCCCAGGCCCAGATGCACCCCGATGGCGGCCCACACCGCGAGGTAGGCCGCATAGAACGCCATCACCGCCGCCACATCGAAGCGCCCCAGCGTGATCGCCGAGGTGCGGATGCCGATCTTCAGGTCATCGTCACGGTCGACCATCGCGTATTCGGTGTCGTAGGCCAGCACCCAGCACAGGTTGCCGAGCAGCAGTCCCCAGGCGACCCCAGGCACCTCGCCGCGCACGGCCGAATACGCCATCGGGATGCCGAAGCTGAACGCGACGCCCAGCACGGCCTGCGGCATCGAGAAGAAGCGTTTGGTGTACGGGTAGATCAGCGTCACCGCAAGTGCCGCCACGCTCCACAGCACCGTCGCGAGGTTGGTCGTCAGCACCAGCAGGAAGGCGGTGAAGGCCAGCGCCGCGCCGAAAGCCAGCGCCTCGCGTGGGCTGATTGCGCCGCGTGTCACCGGGCGCTCGGCGGTGCGCTTCACATGCCGATCGAACTCACGGTCGGCGACGTCGTTGACGCAGCATCCGGCGCTGCGCATCAGCACCGTGCCCAGCATGAACACGGCCAGCAGGCGCCAGCCCGGAAAGCCGCCTGCCCCGAGCCACAGCGCCGACAGCGTCGGCCACAGCAGCAAATAGCTGCCCGCGGGCCGGTTCCAGCGGATCAGGTCGAGGTACAGCGACAGCCGGGAGGAGGCGGGCAACGAAGGCATCCCGCAGATTGTCACGGCGCGCGGCCAGGCCCCGACCCGGGCCGAAGTCTCCGGCAGTCGCTGGTGTTCGGCTCAGGCCACCTGCAGCGCGCTGAACAGCCCGGCCGCATCGCAGCAACGGGGGCTGTACCGGCCCACCCGCTGTGCGATCTCGGCGATGTGCGCCGGCGTCGTACCGCAGCAGCCCCCGGCGATGTTCAGGAAGCCGCTCTTCGCGAATTCCTCGACCAGTCGGCCGGTGATCTCGGGCGTTTCGTCGAAGCCGGTGTCGCTCATCGGGTTGGGCAGCCCGGCGTTCGGGTAGCAGCTGATGAAGGTGTCGCCGGCCACCTTCGAGAGCTCTTCGATGTAGGGCCGCATCAGCGTCGCACCGAGCGCGCAGTTCAGGCCGATGGCCAGTGGCCGTGCGTGGCGCACGCTGTGCCAGAAGGCGGTCACCGTCTGCCCCGACAAGATGCGACCCGACGCGTCGGTGACGGTGCCGGAGATGATCACCGGCAGTCGCTCGCCGGTGGCCTCCATCAACTCGTCGAGTGCGAAGATGGCCGCCTTCGCGTTCAGCGTGTCGAAGATGGTTTCGACCAAGAACAAATCGCAGCCGCCTTCGAGCAGCCCCGAGGCCTGTTCCAGGTACGAGACCTTCAGCTCGTCGAAGCTCACGTTGCGTGCCGCCGGGTCGTTGACATCGGGGCTGATGCTCGCGGTGCGTGGCGTGGGGCCCAGCGCGCCGGCGGCGAAGCGCGGCTTGTCGGGCGTGCTGTAACGCTGGCACGACGCCCGCGCCAGCTGAGCTGCCACCACGTTCATCTCGCGCGCCACCGAGGCCAGGCCGTAGTCGTCCTGCGCGACGCGGGTCGAGCCGAAGGTGTTGGTCTCGATGATGTCGGCACCCGCGGCCAGGTACTGGTCGTGGATTTCCGAGATCACATCGGGCCGGGTGAACAGCAGCAACTCGTTGTTGCCCTTCAGGTCCTTGGGGTGGTCCTTGAAGCGCTCACCGCGGTAATCGGCCTCGCCCAGCTTGTAGCGTTGGATCATCGTGCCCATCGCGCCGTCGAGGATCACGATGCGCTGGCGGAGCAGTGCGGGCAGTTCGGCGCCGCGGGTGTAGGGCTGAGGGGTCATACCCTCAATTTTAAGAACGATGCTCGAAATCGGCGCCCGCGACGATTCAAACCAGTTCGGCCGCGCAGGTTTCCTTGAACAGCGACGAGCGGAAGTTCATCGTTCGCGGGCCGACATCGTCCATCGCCCACAGCGCCAGCGCCTTGGCTGACATCGGCTTGGCGAACAGGAAGCCCTGCAACTGGTCGCAGCCGAACTCCCGCAGGATGCGGTTCTGGCCTTCGGTCTCGACGCCTTCGGCCACCACTTTCAGGTCCAGCGACTTGGCCAGGTTGATGACGGCCGAGGCGACCTTGCGTGCGTCCTCGCTGGTTTCCAGGTCGAGCACGAAGCTGCGGTCGATCTTCAGCTCGCTGGTCGGCAGTTTGCGCAGGTAAGACAGGCTGGAATGGCCGGTGCCGAAATCGTCGATCGAAATGCTGACACCCAGCTGCGTCAAACGGTTGAAGATCGCGATCGTGCCTTCGGTGTCTTCCATCGCCACCGATTCGGTGATCTCACAGGTCAGCAGGCCGGGGTTCACGTCGTGCTCCCGCAACGCGCGCCCGATGCGCTCGACCAGATCGGGCTGGCGCAGCTGGTGCACCGACAGGTTGATCGCCACCCGCATGCGCAGCCCGCCGTCGCGCCAGGCGTGGATCTGCCGGCACACCTCGTCGATCAGCCAGTTGCCCAGCGAGCCGATCAGGCCGTAGCGCTCGGCGATCGGAATGAAAAGGGTCGGGCTGACCATGCCCAGCTTCCGGTGCTGCCAGCGCATCAACGCCTCGGCGCCGGTGATCTCGCCGGTCGGCGCGTGGATCTTTGGTTGGTAGTACAGCTCAAGCTCGCCTTGTGCCAGCGCGCGCCGCAGGTCGCGCAGCAGCTCGGTCTGTTCGCGCAGGCCGCTGACCATGCGCGCCTCGAAGAAGCAGTAAGTTGCACCGCCGCTGGCCTTGGCGACACGCATCGCCGCATCGGCGTGTGCGATCAAGGTCGACAGCGCGCCGTGCTGCGGGTACATCACGATGCCGATGGAGCTGGTCACGATCGCCTCGCGACCGTCGATGCGGCACGGCAGGCAAGTCGATGCCAGCGCGCGGGTCGCCATGCCAGAGGCGTCTTCGACGCTCGGGTTGTCGGGCATCAGCAGCAGGAATTCATCGCCACCGAGCCGCGCCACCATGTGGGTTTGCGCCAGGCTGCGCAGTCGGGCTGCAATCTCGCGCAGCACCCGGTCGCCCGCGCGGTGCCCGAAGGACTCGTTGATCGGCTTGAAGCCATCGAGGTTGACCAGCAGCAACGCCACCCGACCTTGCGCCACATCGGCGCGCCGCGTCGCCTGCGCGAGCGTGCCTTCGAAGATCTGCCGGTTAGGCAGCTCGGTCAGCGGGTCGCGCAGCGACTGCGTCTGCAGCTCGCCTTTCGCGCGCTGCAGCGAGTCGCGCCAGCGCGCTTCCAGCTGCGACAACAGCAGCAACATCGACAGCAAGGCGATCGAGCCGACGGTGACCAGCACCGCCATGCCGTCGGCGGGCACACGGTCACGCCAGGCAGATGAGGTTTGCACATCGAGCCCGGCCGCACCCAGCACCAGACCTTGCGACACGACGATCGCCGTGGCCAGAAGCAGCGCCGACACGGCCTGCCCCACCATCAGGTGACGCGGTGCACGAATGCGCACTTCGGCATGCAGCCACAAGCCACAGCCACAACCGAGGCCCGCGACGATCCATGCCGCCCCTACCGCAGGCCAGGGCCCTGTGATGCCGGGCCGCAGGCCGAGCGCCTCCACGAACAAGACCTGAGCGACCACCATGCCGCACGCCAACAGGCCAGCGCCAACCAGGCAGCGCCTCGCAGCGGTGGCCCGGCGGCAAGCCACGGCCAGACTCAAAGAGGAAAACATCGCGGCGACGAGCCAGACGCCGACGCTCAGCCAGGGGTGGTAGCCCACGGCATAGGGAAGATTGAGCTTGTCAATGCCCATCACCTGAGCTGACCACAGGCCGGTGGCAAAAGCCACCGAGGCGCCAGCCAGCCAGCCGAAGGCCGGCCGGTCCAGCCTCGATTCGAGGCGCTTGACCAGATCGAGCATGGCGAACGCCGCCAGGAAGGCCAGCACGCAGCCCAAGGCAGTGACGGATGGCGCGAATGCTTCGGTCATCCGTCGGTATCGGCATTGCCCCCGTTGACTTGAGGCGAGCCGACCCGAGACCCGGCTGGTCAGTGCATGACCACCGGCTGATGCATCAGCGACGCAAAGCGTTCAAGGTAGTCGTCCATTTCCTCTTGCGTCGGCCCGGCGGGGCGCGTCTCGATCAGCGCGGCGACGCCATCCTTGAAGCTTTGCGCCATCGCACCTTCGATGAAGATTTCCTTGCGCGCGAACTTGTCGACGATCTCGTAGCCGCCACGCGTGAGCGTGTCGCTGGTTTCCGGCAGCGCGGCATCGGCCGGCACGTCGAACTGCACCACGACGAAACTGTCCGAGTTGTAGAGCATGTGCATCGGGGAACTCCTGAAGGCGGCAAGCGTGCGCAGAGGGATCTACGCAGGAAGCATTCCCGCAGATGACTCAAGTGGGTCTGGCCGCGCGGGTTTCAAGCTGCCCTGCTCAAGGCGTTTAAGGCCGGGTGTGCAGCTCACGCAGCACCAGGTCCAACGCACCGTCGGAATCACCCTGTGTCAGCCGCGCACGTACCGGCAGGTAATGGCGCTTCGGGTCCAGCCAGACTTCGGCCAGCGTGTCCCTGGCGGAGCGCGGCGTGCGCGTGAACTTGACGGTCTGCAACGCGCCTGACGGCGTGTCGATGGTTTCGGCGCCGCTGGAGTGCAGATCCCAGATGTCCACATCGCCTCGTGCGCCGGCGATGTAGAGCACCACGTCGCCACCCGCGGCCGCCAGCTTGGGTTCGCCGGCCAGCACGGCGGGCAACTGAATCATCCAGCTCAGGCGGTCTTGCGATCCGGCGGCCAGCGCGTACTCATCGCGCGGCCCCGAGAAGGTGATCTTGCCTGCCTCGCGCTGGAAATTTGCCGCCCGCGCCGCCTTGCGCGCGCGCTGGTCGGTGAAGCGCGTCGGCGCCAGGCCAGCGGTGTCGAACCCGCCCTGGCTGATCTGCGTCAGCAGTGTGAAGCCCGCGATGCTGGCTTCCAGGCGCGCTTCGTAGTGCCCGTTGACCGGCCGCCAGCTGAGCTCCCCGGTGCCTGACAGCCCGCCGCGCCGAATCTCGTATTCGATGGTCGTCACCGGTGGAATCCGGGTCTTGTATACCGGCACCGGTCGTTCTGGCTGACGCAGCGATGGCGAGTCGGGCGCTGCCGTTGAAGCCGCCACTGGAGCCGAGGGCGGCGTCACCGTCGCCTGTGTGGCCTCCACAGGCAAGGCCTGCGCGGGGGTGGCTGGCTCGGCGGGTCCGGTGCTCGATGGGCCTGCCGCCGATACGGGAGCGGTGCTGGCGACGCGCACCGCCGGCCGCGCTTTTTTCGGCACCGGCTGCGCGGTGGTCGGCTCGATCAGGGTGTCGACAAGCGCTGCCCGCACCGGCTCGACTGCTGGCAACGCGATCTGCCGCACCTGAACGGGTGTCGCGATCGGCAGCGCGGCATAGGCCGGTGTCTGCAGCCCGCCCAGCGGCACACCATCGAGCACGCAGCCGTGCACAGCTGCGGCGATCAGCGTCAGCGCCAGCAACACACGGGCGGGCGGACGGCCACGTGGCAGCGTTGCGGAGGATTCAGGGTGCATGGGGTGCGGGTGCGTCGAGAATGGAAGGATGGAGGGCAGCGAGCTCGTTGTCTGTGCAGGTTCCTTGCAGCACCTGCCCGCCGTCACGGTTCATCGCACCATACCCATGAAACTCGCCGACCCCTGGAATGGTTTACACGAAGGGCTGGATCGCCCTTCGGCAGGCGCCGCCAACTCGCATCATTGTCGGGCGCCGCGCCGATGAGCCAAGAACTGCCGCGCACCTTCAAGGTGATCACGCTGTGGCTGCTGTTGGGCCTGGTGCTGTTTCTCGGTGTTCAGTGGTGGCTGCACCAGCAGCAGCGCACCCGCTTCCACAGCGACGGTGATGTGATCGAGATCGCGCGCGGCGCCGATGGTCATTACCACTGGCCGGGTCGCATCAACGGGCGACAGGTCGATTTCCTGGTCGACACCGGTGCCACCTCGACCGCGATCTCGACGGCACTCGCGCGCGAGCTCCAACTCGATGCGCTGGGCTCGGTGCAGTCGAACACCGCCGGTGGCGTGGTGTCCGGCCAGGTGGTGCGGGCTGATGTGGCGCTGGACGGCGGCGTCGCTGCGGAGCGCTTGCACATCACCGCACTGCCCGGCCTCGGTGAGCGCCCGTTGCTCGGCATGGACGTGCTCGGGCGCCTGCGTTGGGCGCAGGACGCCGGTGTGCTGCGCATCGAGTTGCGGCAGCCGTGACCGCTGGTGTGGATGCTGCCCTGTGCTGAGCGCGAGCGTGTGCCCGAGGGGCACAATCCATCGTCAGCGCGACCAGGAGCCCTCCTCATGACCGACATCCCCGCCTTCACGTCTTTCGCCCCTGGGTTCGAATTCCTGCAGGGCCTGGTGAAGAACGCTGGCGCAGCGCTACCGGGCATGGGTCAGTGGGTCGCGCCGACGCTGAACCCGGAGGAGCTCGACAAGCGCATCCAGGAGCTGAAAACGGTGCAGTTCTGGCTCGAACAGAACGCGCGGATGTTGGGCGCGACGATCCAGGCGCTCGAGGTGCAGAAGATGACCTTGACGACGCTGCAGACGATGAATGTGCAGATGGGCGATTTGCGCGATGCGTTGACGATCCGCATGCCGACCGCGGCGGCTGCGGCTGCAGATGCCAGCGCCGCCGCGTCGGCCGATGCGAAACCCGCCGTCGACCCGATGCAGTGGTGGGGCGCGCTGACCCAGCAGTTCAGCGAGTTGGCGGCCAACGCGCTGAAGGACGGTGCAGCCGACGCCGCGGCGCTGGTGGCTTCGACGGCCAAAGTGCCGAAGACCTCGTCTGCGTCGACCTCAAGCCCGCACGCCGACAAGAAGGCGACCGTCCGCAAGCCTCGTTCAGGCACCGCCGCCGCGCCCAAGCGCGCCGCCCGAAAGCCGTCTGCGCGCGCGCCGCGATGAAGCTGTTCCTGCACGCCCACGCCACGCACCCCGATTGGCGTTTTGCGCTGTCGCTGGCGACTGCGCAGCTGGAGGCGCAACGCGCCCGGCCCGACCACATCGACACGCCAACGCTGGGCTGGGTCTACTTCAGCGACCACTACGGTGCTGCCGCCGAGGCGCTGCTGGCGGCGCTGCGCAGCCAATGGCCGGGCGTGGCCTGGGTCGGCTCGATCGGCGTCGGCATCGCGGCCAATGGCGTCGAGTACTTCGACCAGCCCGCGCTGTCGTTGATGCTGGGCGACATCGCGCCGGCGCATTTCCGAGTCTTCTCCGGCCTGCAGCCCTTGTCAGGCCAGCCCGGCTTCGCCGCCGCCACCGCGCTGGTGCATGCCGATCCGTCAGCGCACGACGCTGCCGAACTGGTGGCCGAACTGGCCGGTCAGACCGGCACGGGCTATGTGTTCGGCGGTGTGGCCTCGGCACGTGGGCGCGCGCTGCACATCGCCGATGGCGTTTATCACGGTGGCCTGTCGGGCGTCGCGTTCGACGCACAGGTGCCGCTGATCTCGCGCGTCACGCAAGGCTGTCAGCCGATCGGCGTGGTGCGCCGCGTCACCGCGGCCGAGCGCAACCTCGTCATCTCGCTCGACGACGAGCCGGCACTTGCCTGTCTGCTGCGCGACCTGAAGGTCGATGCAGGCAGTCCCCGCGAAGCTTTGCCGCGCCTGCGCGGCACGCTGGTTGGCCTGAGCGATCCGGATGGCGAGCAAGCACGTGGCGGCAGCTTCGGCACCGAGACGCGGGTGCGCCACCTGGTCGGCATCGATCCGGGCCGGCATGCGGTCGCGGTGGCCGATGCGGTGGAGCGGGGCATGCAGCTCGCCTTCTGCCAACGCAACACCGAGGCCGCGCGACGCGACCTGGTGCGCATCTGCACCGAGATCCGCGAGGAGCTCGAGCCCGAGATGCTGCCGCTCGAAACCGCGCTGGCCTTGCACGGCGGGGAGGCGGGCAGCGCACCCCACGTGGCCCGTCAGATCGCAGGCGCCGTCTACATCAGCTGCGCCGGACGCGGTGGCCCTCACTTCGGCTCGCCTTCGGCCGAACTCGCCATCGTGCGGCATGCGCTCGGCGATGTGCCGCTGGTCGGCTTTTTCGCCAACGGCGAGATCGCGCATCGGCACCTGTACGGCTACACCGGCGTGCTGACTGTTTTTGCGTCATCTACCACCCGATGAACGGCCCGATCAGCCCGATGGACAGCGCCGCGACGGATGCCGTCGCGGCCACGGTCGATCGCGTCGCCCGGCGCGCGGAGGTGGTGGCGGCACTGGCGCCGCTGCTGCCGGCTCATGCGCTGCTGTGGCAGGACGAGGACACGGCACCTTATGAGTGCGACGGACTGACCGCCTACCGAGAGTTGCCGCTGGCGGTCGCGCTGCCCGAGACCGAAGCGCAGCTGTCGGCAGTGCTGGCCGCCTGCCACCGCCTGGCCGTGCCGGTCGTCGCCCGCGGTGCGGGTACTGGCCTGAGTGGTGGTGCCACGCCGCACACGCTGGGCGTGACGCTCAGCCTCGCCAAGTTCAACAAGATCCTGAAGATCGACCCGGTCAGCCGTACCGCGGTCGTGCAAAGCGGTGTGCGCAACGCCGCGATCAGCGAAGCGGCGGCACGACACGGCCTTTATTACGCGCCCGACCCCAGCAGCAAGATCGCCTGCACGATCGGCGGCAACGTGGCAGAGAACTCCGGTGGCATGCACTGCCTGAAGTACGGCCTGACGATCCACAACGTGCTGCGCGTGCGCGGCTACACCGTCGAAGGCGAGGCGGTCGAGTTCGGCTCCGAGGCGCTCGATGCGGCTGGCCTCGATCTGCTGGCGATCGTGATCGGCTCCGAAGGCATGCTGGCCGTCACGGTGGAAGTGACCGTCAAGCTGGTGCCCAAGCCGCAGCTGGCGCGCGCGATCCTCGCCAGCTTCGATGACGTGCGCAAGGCCGGCCATGCGGTGGCGTCGCTGATCGGCGCCGGCATCATCCCGGCCGGTCTGGAAATGATGGACAAGCCGATGACGGCCTGCGTCGAAGACTATGTGCATGCCGGCTACGACCTTGAGGCCGCCGCGATCCTGATCTGCGAAAGCGACGGCACGCCGGAAGAGGTGGAGGAGGAAATCGGCCGCATGGTCGCGGTGCTGGGCGCTGCCGGCGCGACGCGCTTCGACATCAGCCGCGACGAGGCCGAACGGCTCAAGTTCTGGAGTGGCCGGATGAACGCCTTCCCGGCCAGCGGGCGCATCAGCCCCGACTACATGTGCATGGACTCGACGATTCCGCGCAACAAGCTGGCCGAGATTCTGGTGCGCATCGCCGAGATGGAGGTCACCTACGGCCTGCGCTGCTGCAATGTGTTCCATGCAGGCGACGGCAACCTGCACCCGTTGATCATGTACGACGCCAACGACCCTGATCAGTTGCACCGCTGTGAGCTGTTCGGTGCCGACATCCTCGAGACCAGTGTGCGGCTGGGCGGCACGGTGACTGGCGAGCACGGCGTCGGCATCGAGAAGCTGAGCTCGATGTGCGTGCAGTTCACGCCGGCCGAACGTGAGCAGATGTTCGCGGTGAAGCGCGCTTTCGACCCGGTCGGGCTGCTGAACCCCGGCAAGGTGATCCCGACGCTGCACCGCTGCGCCGAGTACGGAAAGATGCATGTGCGCAAGGGCCTGCTGCCATTCCCCGACCTGCCACGCTTCTGAACCCGATGACCGAACACGACCCCGCGCTCGCGCGCCTGATCGACCGCGTCCGCGCTGCGCAGCAGACACGCACGCCGCTGTGCATTCGAGGCGGCGGCACGAAAGACTTCTACGGCGAGGCGCCGCAGGGCGAGGTGCTGTCCACCACCGAGCTGGCCGGCATCTCCAGCTACCAGCCGACCGAGCTGGTGGTCACCGCGCGCTGCGGCACACCGCTGGCCGAACTCGAAGCGGCGTTGGCCGACAAAGACCAGTGCCTGCCGTTCGAGCCGCCACATTTCTCGGCGGGCGGCACGGTCGGTGGCATGGTCGCGGCGGGTCTGTCGGGCCCGGCGCGTGCCGCGGTCGGTGCGGTGCGCGATTACATCCTCGGTGCCACGCTGCTCAATGGCCAGGGCGAGGTGCTGAGCTTCGGCGGGCAGGTGATCAAGAACGTTGCCGGCTACGACGTGTCGCGGTTGCTGGCCGGCTCGCTCGGCACGCTGGGCGTGATCCTGGAGATCTCGATCAAGGTGCTGCCGGTGGCACCGAGCGCGGTGACGCTGCGCTTCGACATGACCCAGACCGCGGCGCTGGCGCAATTGCACCAGTGGGGCGGCCAGCCGCTGCCGCTGAATGCCAGTGCGCTGTGGAACGACCACCTGGTCGTGCGCCTGCGCGGCGCGGTCGCTGCGGTGCAGGCGGCAACCGCGAAGTTCCAGGCGCTCGGGGGTGAAGTGATCGAGTCCGATCTGGCCGACCTGTTCTGGCAAGGCCTGCGCGACCACCGCGACGAGGTCTTCACGGCGGCCCGGGCTGCGGTGGATGCCGGCGGTGCGCTGTGGCGACTGTCGGTGCCACAGACCGCGCCGGTGCTGGACATGCCGGAGACACCGCTGGTCGAATGGGCGGGCGGTCAGCGCTGGTGCGTGACTCCGCGCGCCGATGCCGACACCGCGACCCGCCTGCGCGACATCGCCAAACGCGCTGGCGGCCACGCGACGCTGTTCCGCAGCGCAGACAAATCCGCGGGTGTGTTTGCCGCGCTGAGCTCGCCGCTGGACCGCATCCATCACGAACTGAAACGCTCGTTCGACCCGCACGGCGTGTTCAATCCCGGTCGGCTCTACCCTGGCTGCTGACGCCCAAGCCTCCATCGATGCAAACGAACCTGTCTTCCGAATTCAAGGGCACGCCAGATGGTGAGGCCGCCGAAGCCATCCTTCGCAAGTGCGTGCACTGCGGCTTCTGCACCGCCACCTGTCCCACCTACCAACTGCTGGGCGATGAACTCGATGGCCCACGCGGCCGCATCTACCTGATCAAGGAGGTGCTCGAAGGCGCTGCGCCGACCCGCAAGACGCAATCGCACCTCGACCGCTGCCTGACCTGCCGAAACTGCGAGACCACCTGCCCCTCGGGCGTGCAGTACGGCAACCTGGTCGAGATCGGACGCCGCATCGTTGACGAAAAGGTGGAACGCCCACGTGGTGAACAGGCGGTGCGCTGGCTGCTGAAGGAAGGGCTGACCTCGCCGCTGTTCGACCCGGCAATGAAGCTCGGTCAGCTGGTGCGCCCGCTGCTGCCGGCGTCGTTGAAGAGCAAGGTGGCACCGAAGCCCAGCGCGGCCGAACAGGCCCTCGCACACCGCTGGCCGCAGCGCGAACACCCACGCAAGGTGCTGATGCTGATGGGTTGCGTGCAGCCGACGATGCTGCCCAACATCAACAGCGCCACCGCGCGCGTGCTCGATGCGGCTGGCATCCAGACGGTGGTGGCCGAAGAGGCCGGCTGTTGCGGTGCGATCCGCTGCCACCTGGGCGACCATGAAGGCGGCCTGGCCGACATGCGCCGCAACATCGACGCCTGGTGGCCCAGCGTGTTGGCCAACAAGGTCGAAGCGATCGTGATGAACGCCTCGGGCTGCGGCGCCACGGTCAAGGACTATGGCCATGCCCTCGCCCGCGATGAGGCCTATGCCGACAAGGCCCGGCGCATCAGCGAGCTGACCCGGGACCTGAGCGAGTTACTGCCCGAGCTCGTACCGACGCTGAAATCGCGCATGCATCGCCAACCCACGGCGCGCCTGGCGTTCCACCCACCCTGCACCCTGCAGCATGCCCAGCAGCTGCGCGGCGGCGTCGAGACACACCTCGGGGCGCTGGGATTCGATGTGCAGCTGTCGCCGTCTGAGAGTCACCTGTGCTGTGGGTCGGCCGGCACCTACTCGGTCTTGCAGCCCACCTTGGCCTACCAACTGCGCGACCGCAAGCTGGCGAACCTGGCCGAAGTCGAGGCACAGATCATCGTGTCGGCCAACATCGGGTGCATCCAGCACCTGCAGTCGGGAACGACCTCACCAGTGCGTCACTGGGTGGAGGTACTCGACGAGGCCTTGCAAGGCACGGTGCCCGCCTAGCGAGCACCGTACTCCTGACGCGTCAGCGGCTCCAGTGCCGGTACACCGTGGTCTCGAAATCGACGAATCCCGGGTACGACGACACATCCTGGAACGGCAGGATCTGCGAGCCCCAGTAGCCGCCGATGCCATTTTTGCGATCGATCCAGTAAAACAGATTGGCGAGGCCTGCCCACATCAGCGAACCGGCGGGGCGGCCTGACGGCGTCGGCTCGTCGTTGACCTGAAAGGTGTAGGCCCACGACTTCGCGAGGCCGGGGAAGAATTCGCCGGCGTTGGACAGCGACGGGATCGAGGTGATCCAGCCGCCCGACTTCAGCGCGCCCAGGCCGTTGCGAGACATCTGCTCGACGGTCTCAGGCTTCAGCACGCGGCCGTTCGGGCCCGCGCCGTCGTTGAGGATCATCCGGATGAACTTCATGTAATCGGCCACCGTCGAGTACAGCCCGTGGCCGCCCATGTCCATCTCGGGTGGCTGCGGCAGCACCAGATCGGGCAGCGGCGTCAGCTTGCCGTCCATCGCGCGGTCGTGGATCACCGCGCGGCGGGCCTGCATCGACGGCGTCATCACGAAGCCGGTGTCGCTCATGCCCAGCGGCGCCAGCACGCGCTCTTGCATCACCTCCCCGAGCCGCTTGCCGCGCACCGCCTCGACGACCTTGCCGACCCAGTCGATGTTGACGCCGTAGCCCCACTGGGTGCCCGGGTCGAACAGCAGGCAGGTCTTGACGGACGCGAAGGTGCTCGAGACCACCGACGGGATGCCCCGGGCGCCGCGCAGCTTCAGGTCGTCGTGGCTGAAGAATTCGTAGCTGAAGCCGGCGGTGTGCAGCATCAGGTGGTCGATCGTGATGTCGCGCTTTGGTGCCCGCAGCTTCGGCTGACCGCTGGTGTCGAAGCCTTCCAGCACCTGGATCTCGGCGATCTCGGGCACGTACTTCTTGACCGGGTCGTCGAGGCGCACCTTGCCCTCTTCCACCAGCTGCATCAGCGTCGTGCCGGTGACGGCCTTGCTGGTCGAGAAGATGGCCATCACCGAATCGGTGGTCATCGGCGCATCGCCACCCAACGAGCGCCGACCGGCCGCGCCCTCGTAGAAATTGCCGTTACGGTCGGTGGCCATCGCAACCACGCCGGGCGCACCGCCCGCAGCATCCACGGTGTTGGCCAACACGGCGTCGGCCGCTTGCTTGAGTTTGTCGTTCATCGGGATCTCCTGGGTCCACGGGCGTGAAGGGGGCGTCCACCCGGCGTCGCCCTGGGGCCGGGAAGCATCCTGTCACTCTAGAACATCGGCGCGGTTCGCGGGCCGTGGACAATCCCGCCTCCCACGGCCCACGGTTTTACCCGCCGGTCGTTTCATGCAGCCCTGGAAAGAAGAATTCGCTTGTTCAAGAACCTGACGGTGTATCGCGTGGGCCCGGAATGGCAGGCCACGCTGACGCAGATCGAAAAGTCCCTCGCGACGGCCCGTTTCACCGAATGTGGTGCCACGCAGCCGCAGTCACTGGGCTGGGTGCCCCCGCGCAACACCGAACATGCGCCGCTGGTCGAAGCCATCGGCGGGCAATGGCTGATGACGCTGATGGTCGAACGCAAGGCCTTGCCGTCGGCCGTGGTGAAGCGCCGAACCGAGGAACTCGCGCAGCAGGTCGAACAGGCCAGCGGGCGCAAGCCGGGCAAGAAGCAGACGAAGGAGTTGAAGGAGCAGGCCACGCTGGAACTGCTGCCGATGGCCTTCACCAAGCGGGCCACATTGAAGGTATGGATCGATGCGAAGCAGCGGCTCCTGATGGTCGATGCCAGCAGCCCGGCGCGCGCAGGCGAGGTGGTCACGCTGCTGATCAAGTCACTCGATGGCCTGACGCTGACACCGCTGCAGACCACCGAATCGGCCTCGGTTGCGATGTCCGACTGGCTGCTGACGGGCGAGCCGCCCGCCGCGTTCTCGGTCGACCGCGAGTGCGAGCTGAAGTCGGAAGACGAGCTGAAGTCGGTGGTGCGCTATGCCCGCCATCCGCTGGACATCGACGAGGTGCGCCAGCACATCACTGGCGGCAAGCGGCCGACCCGCTTGGCGCTGACCTGGCAGGGCCGGGTGTCCTTCGTGCTGACCGAGACCGGGCAGATCAAGAAGATCGACTTCCTCGACGTGGTGTTCGAAGGGCGTGTGCGCACCGACACGGCCGACGACGCATTCGATGCCGATGCGGCGATTGCCACCGGCGAGCTGGTGCAACTGATTCCGGACCTGATCGAGGCGCTGGGCGGTGAGCTGGACACCACCGTGCCGCCAACCGCTGCCGCGGTGATCACCGAAGGCACCGCCAGGGCCTTCACGCCGGTGGCCTGAGCGCATCCCCCGGCACGCCCCAGTGCGCCTCGCCCCAGTGCGCCACTGCGTCACGCTGCGCGGGCGTCAGGTGCAGGCCGAGCTTGGTGCGGCGCCACAGCACGTCGGCGGCGGTCCGTGCCCATTCGTGACGGTGCAGGCAGTGCAGTTCGGCTTCGAACAGGCCGGGCGCGATTTCGGCCCCCAAGCCGTGAGCCGTGAACAGCAGCTCGACGCGTGAGCCGTAGCTGCGCGCCCAGCGCTGCAGCACGACAGCAGGCACCTCGGGGTGTCGCACTGCCAGCACGCGGATGAAGCGCGCGAAGTCGGCGTCGGGCCGGTCTGACGGGCCGATGTAGGCGCTGAGGTCGCCGCCCGGCAGCATGGCTGTCCCGGTCCACGCGCCTAAGGCGATGTTCAGTGGCGCGGTCAGCAGATCAGCAGCCTCCTCGGCCAGTTTGCGAAACGTCGTCAGCTTCCCGCCCCACACCGACAGCAATGGTGCTTTGGCGGTGTCGAGTTCGAGCGCGTAGTCGCGCGTCACCGCAGCGGCATCGCCCGAGCCGTCTTCGAGCAGCGGCCGCACACCGGCGTAGCTCCACACCACGTCGGCGGGAGCGACGGGCCGCGCGAAGCAACGGCTGACCTGCTCGCACAGGTAGGCCACTTCGGCTTCGTCGATGTGCGCCTCGCCGATCGCGCCGCGGTGCTCGACCTCGGTGGTGCCGATCAGCGTGAACTCGCCTTCGTAGGGGATCGCGAACACGACGCGCCGGTCCGGCGCCTGCAGCAAATAGGCGTGGTCGTGGTCGAACAGCTTCTTGACGACGATGTGGCTGCCCTTGACCAGCCGCAGCGCGCGTGGATGCGGCGCATGGGCGTGCTCACCGAGGAACTGCGCCGCCCACGGACCGGCTGCGTTGACCAGCGCCCGTGCGGTGAGGTGCCGCGTCTCACCCGCTGCGCTCTGCAGCGTCACGTGCCACTGATCGGCGCCACGCTGCGCATCGACGCATCGCCAGCGCGTCAGCACCGTCGCACCACGCTCGGCTGCGTCGATCGCGTTCAGCACCACCAACCGTGCGTCGTCGACCCAGCCATCGGAATAGATGAAGCCCTGGCGAAAGCGCGGCTGCAGCGGCGCACCGGCCGCATGCTTGCGCAAATCAACGCGGCGCGAGTCGGGCAGCCAGGCGCGGCGCGCCAGGTGGTCGTACAGGAACAGCCCCAGGCGAATCAGCCACGCCGGGCGCACCGAGGCGTGATCCGGGTCGTGCGGCATCACGAAACGCAGCGGCCACATGATGTGCGGCGCGCTGCGCAACAGCCGTTCGCGCTCGGCCAAGGCCTTGCGCACCAGGGTGAATTCGCCGTGCTCCAGGTAGCGCAGCCCGCCGTGGATCAGCTTGGTTGACGCCGACGAGGTGTGCGACGCCAGATCGTCTTGTTCACACAGCAGCACCTGCTGGCCACGGCCGGCCAGGTCGCGCGCAATGCCGGCGCCATTGATCCCACCGCCGACGACCAGCACGTCGAATTCAGCAGGGATGGTGGATGCAGACATAAGGATCAGTTTGACTGATCTTCACGATGCCAGCCATGATCGGCGCGCCATGACCGCATCCACCCACCTTCTCGCGCTCGACCAGGGCACCTCCAGTTCGCGCAGCATCGTGTTCGATCGCGGCGGGCGCATCGTCGCGATGGCGCGGCGAGAGTTCAAGCAGATCTACCCGCAGCCGGGCTGGGTCGAGCACGACCCGATCGCGCTGTGGACCACGCAGCTCGCCACGGCGCGTGAGGCAATGGCCTCAGCGGGTCTCGCGGCGCGTGACATCGCGGCCATCGGCATCACCAACCAGCGCGAAACCACGCTGGTGTGGAACCGCCGCACCGGCGTGCCCATCCACCACGCCATCGTCTGGCAAGACCGCCGCACGGCAGCGATCTGCAGCGTGCTGCGCGAGCGCGGGCTCGAAGACCTCTTTCGCCAGCGCACCGGCTTGCGGCTCGACCCGTACTTCTCAGGCACCAAGCTGAAATGGATCCTCGATGAAATACCCGGCGCACGCGCGGCGGCGGAACGCGGTGAGCTGGCCTTCGGCACCGTGGACACGTGGCTGCTGTGGCAACTGACGCGCGATCAGCCCGGTGGTCCGGTGCATGCCACCGACATCAGCAATGCATCACGCACCCTGATGCTCGATGTGCGCACCGGGCAGTGGGACGACGAGCTGCTGACAGCGCTCGATGTGCCGCGCGACGTGCTGCCGCAGGTGCTCCCGTCGAGCCACCTGTACGGCCACACCCAGGCCGACCTGTTCGGCGCACCGATCGCCATCGGCGGTGTGGCGGGCGACCAGCAAAGCGCGCTGTTCGGCCAGGCTTGTTTTGAGGCCGGCCTGGCAAAAAACACCTACGGCACCGGCTGCTTCATGCTGATGCACACCGGCGGCGCCTGCCAAGCCTCGGCCCACGGGCTGATCACGACGCGTGCCGCGCAAGCGTCGGCAGCGGCGCAGTTCGCGCTGGAAGGCAGCGTGTTCATCGGCGGCGCAGTGGTGCAGTGGCTGCGCGACGGGCTGCACGCGATCGTCAGCAGCGCGGCAGTGCAAACGCTGGCCGAGAGCGTGCCCGACAGTGATGGTGTGATGTTCGTACCCGCGTTCACTGGCCTTGGCGCGCCGTACTGGCAGCCCGAGGCGCGCGGCGCGATCGTCGGGCTCTCGCGCGGCAGCACGGTGGCGCACATCGCCCGCGCAGCGCTGGAGAGCATCGCGTTCCAGAGCGCCACCTTGTTGCAGGCGATGAGCCGTGACGCGCTCGCTGCTGGTGGTGCGCCAGTGGCAGAGTTGCGGGTAGACGGCGGCGCGTGCGTCAACGACCTGCTGATGCAGTTTCAGGCCGACCTGCTCGGCATCCCGGTGGTGCGCCCGCAGGTCATCGAGACCACGGCACTGGGTGCCGCCTACCTGGCTGGCCTCAGCGGTGGCGTGTATGCCGGGCTCGATGACCTCAGCGGGCTGTGGCAGGCCGAGCGTCGGTTTGAACCGCAGATGGCAGCCGACCGCGTGGCCGAACTGATGGGGCGTTGGGAGCATGCGGTGCGGCAGACGGTGGCGCTGTAGCGGCACCTGGTCTGCGCCTGCGATGCCGCAGCGGAATTGGTGGCCGCACGCCGCCGCCGATTGTTTTCTTGAGCCAGGTTCGCGGCGACCCAGCAGCGAGTAAAAATCGCTGATCGCAACGTCACGAATCCATTCAATGACAACACCTGTTGACCCAGGGGCCGCTCCACCGAACAGCGCTCGCGTTGTCGTCAGCATCCTGAATTGGAATAACGCCCTGTCGACGCTCAATTGCGTTCGGTCGCTACTCGCCTCCACTGACCACACGTTAGACATCCGCGTGACCGTGGTCGATAACGGATCTGACATCGATGACTGGATGGCGTTGAGCGAAGGCCTGAAGAAAGACCCTGTTCAGCTGATCCGGCTGGATACCAATATCGGCTTCGCTGCTGGACACAACGTGGTGATTCGCGAGGCGATCCACGATGGATTTGAGTACATCTGGCTGCTGAACAATGACACGTCCATTCCGCACGGCGTGCTTCAGAAGCTCGTCCGGTTCATGGATGGAGACCCCGCCTGCGGCGCGACATCACCGGTCATTTATGCGCTCCATGATTCCAGCATCATCGATTTTTGTGGTGCCTGCCATGATTGGAAAAACCTGCGGAAAATCATTCCCACGGGCATCGATGAATCACGTCGGCTGGAGGCGTCGAATCCTGATGACATGGGTTTGTATGGCACTGCCTTGATGCTGCGCGCGACGGCACTTCAAAAAGCAGGGCTGCTGAACGAAGATTATTTCGCATATTATGAAGACGACGACATCAGCAAGCGAATATCAAGCGCTGGCTGGAGGAATCGAGTATGCTTCGATGCAAAAATATTCCATCGCCGGACGTCGGATTCCTTTGTGGAACGCCCAGATTACTATTCTTATCTGATGTCTCGCAATGATATCTTTTTTTGGGTTCAATATGGAAAAGGTGATCTTCACAAGAAATTGATTCGCTTGCGTCTAGTCAGCAGATCGCTGATTCGTGCGTCCAGACTACGCTCGCGCGGCATGTTGAAAAAAAACGAATCATGCCTTCTCGGTATACATCATGGATTGACAGGGCGCGGTGGTTCGCCGGACTTGGAGGCGGGGCCACCTCGGTGGATGAGGTTTGTCAGTCGATACGTGCCGAGGATATTGTTGAAATGCCTGGCGTAAGCAGATGGCTCTGAAAAGGCGCATGACTGACAGCGACATGCACCGATCGCCCCATCAATACCATTGAATTCACTCGAAAGAGCAAGTGCTCACATTAAATTAAATTAATATTATACGATGAACCATTGGCTGAGCATTCTGCTGCCTGTTTATAACGTTGAGGCATATCTCTCGGAGTGCTTTGCGTCGCTCTTGGGGCAGGATCTTTCCGGCGTTGAAATCATCGCGATAGATGACCAATCTACCGACGGATCTTTTTTGGTGTTAAAAAATTTTGCTGTCTCTGGACAGTTCGACATGAGGTTGTTGCAGCACGCTGAGAATCAAGGCGTCAGCGCCGCAAGAAACAGTTTGCTGGACGCTGCCACCGGCGATTATTTGTGGTTTTTGGATCCCGACGATGTACTCGCGGAAGATGCGATCCGCCAGTTGAAACAAATCATCGATCTGCATTCTCCGGACTTGATCATGTGCGACTTCAAACGATGGCAACCTGATCTGGTCAGGCAGCAGGCCCGAGAAAATCATCTGGCGTCGTTTGGGGGGCCCTCGGGCGTGCTGCTCAGTGACGGTGAATTGCTTTTCAAGGGGCTGTATCAGAAGGGGCGATTACATCCTTGGTCGAAAATATCCAAAAGGAGCTTATGGGACAAGTCCCTGCGCTTTCCGGAGGGACGATGTTTTGAAGACGTGTCGGTCATGCCGAAGCTGGCGCTCAGAGTTAAAAACTATTTCTATCAAGACACCGTTTGGATTCACTACCGCCAACGGCAGGGCAGCATCATCGCGACGCCCAGCCTGAAAAAGATAGAAGACATGTCCGTCAGCGTCTCTGGCGCACTGGACGAATGGCTGGAGCGCTATCCACATATGAATTCGGCGGCGCGATCGGCATTCAATGGTTTCTGCATCAAAGTTTATATTAAGGCCGTTAAGGATCTTGCCAAGATAAATCAGTTAAAGCCGAATATATTAAGTACTCATCGGAACCACTTTTATGAAAACGTCAAGACCGATCGTCTGGGGTTGACGTTAGGGTTTCTGTCGAATGGCAATGCGATCGGACTGTGGAGGTTGATGAAGGCATTCAGATACCTGTAGCGCATCCGCCCGCAGCGAGTGACCACGACGGGCGATTGGGCAAGCGCTTTTCGTGTTCGCTGAGCGACTTGTTCGCCGGCGCGCCACTGCCGCTTCGATCAGGGTCCACAAGGGAGCCGCCCGTCTGGCCAGCACCGCCAGCG
>JANXTP010000135.1 GCA_025352345.1 Burkholderiales bacterium
GAAGACGCGGTCCGTCTGCTGGACGCGTTTGATGGGTCGGTTCGTCGGCACCTTGGTCACCCAGCGGCGGTAGACCTTGCGCAGCTCCCAGAAGTTCGGCATCAGCGTCCCGGACATGAGCGGGCATTTCGGCTTGGCCTACGAGGCCTACACCCACTTCACCAGCCCGATCCGTCGCTATCCCGATCTGCTGGTCCACCGCGTCATCAAGGCCATCCTGGGCAGCAAGCGCTACCTGCTGAGCAAGGGCATGGTCGAATCGATGCCGCCGGCGCGCAGCATGGCCAAACCCTCCAAGCAGGCCAAGCCTGCAAAGACCGTCACGCTGACTGCCGAGGGCGAGGTGTGGGAAGTGGCTGGCGCGCATTGCAGTGCCAACGAACGCCGTGCCGACGAGGCCTCGCGCGATGTCGAGGCCTGGTTGAAATGCCGCTACATGCGCGAGCACCTGGGCGAGGAGTACAGCGGTCGCGTCAACGCGGCCACCAGCTTCGGCCTGTTCGTGCAGCTCGACGGCTTGTATGTCGAGGGCCTGGTCCACATCACCGAGCTGGGTGGCGAGTACTACCGCTTCGACGAGGTCAAGCAGGAGCTGCGCGGTGAACGCACCGGCGTGCGCTATGCCGTCGGGTCGCGAGTACGGGTGCAAGTCAGCCGCGTCGACCTCGATGGCCGCAAGATCGACTTCCGCATGGTGCATGACGGCGAAGAAGACGCGGCGATGGTGCGTGCGAAGCGCGAGCGCACAACGGAACGCAACGGCGACCGCAACGCCAGCGCGGTGGCTGAGCTGGCCAGCGTCAAGGAGACCGATCGGGCGGTCAAGGCCGCCGGCAAGCGCAAGGGCTACAGCGCTTCGGGGGCACGGTTGAATCCGGTGCGTGCCGCCAAGACCGCGGCGCGCAAGGGACCGGCGAAGGCTGCGAAGCGGCGCTAGCAGCGTGGGCGGCTGAGATGCCGCGCTGATCAGCGCGCCGAGCGGCCGCTGCGCAGATCGTGCTGCAGCCGTTGAATCAGTTCACTGGCGGGCAAGGCGCCGGGTTGCAGCGGTTCCGCCGCGGCGCCGTGATCGGCGACTGCCTGCGATGCGGTGGCAAACGCCAGGGGCAGTTCATCAGCGGGGTTGTGCAGTCCGGCCTGCGCCCACCGACCGCTGAGCCAGCCAGCCAGCACATCGCCTGTGCCGCCACTGGCAAGCGCGCCGTTGCCGGTGCCGTTGAGGTGCGGCACCTGACCTGGCGCTGCGGTGATGCTGCCCGATCCTTTCAGCACGACCACGCAGCTGGTCAGGTCGGTCAGCGCGCGGGCCGCAGCCAGTCGGTCGGCCTGCACCGTCGCGGTATCGCAGCCCAGCAGCCGGGCCGCTTCCAAAGGGTGTGGTGTCAACACCGTGGCCAGCGCTTGCGTGGCGCGGGCTCGAAGCTGCGTCATCAGTTGCGGGTCGGAGGCCACCGCGTTCAGCGCATCGGCATCGAGCACCAGCCGGCCGGCCAGGCTCAACAGCCGGGGCAGGCGATCACGCACCGCGTCGCCACCGCCACAGCCACAGACCACGGTGGCTGACGCCAATACCGAGGCCTCCGCTCGCGACCAGTCGCTGCGCATCATCAACTCGGGGTGCAGCCCATCGACGCCGAAGCTCGCTGCGTCGGCGTGTTGCAGCCATTCAACGAAGACACGGCCCGCACCTGCCACCTGCGCGGCCCGCGCGGCCAGCGAGGCGGCACCGGCCATGCCGGCGGCACCGCCGATGACGGCGACGTCACCGAAGCTGCCTTTGTGGCGGGCGTGCAGGCGCAGCCTGGCGGGCGACGGCGCGCCGCTGAGCCAGGCGTCGGGGGCCGTCGTGTCTTCAAGCACACCGAGTGCATCGAGCCAGATGGTGCCGGCCTGATCGCGGCCGTCGGCGGTGAACAGGCCCGGCTTCAGCGTCAACAGTGACAGCGTGTGATCGGCGCGCACACAGGCCTCGCCGAGCCGACGGCCGGTGTCGGCGTCCAGTCCGGCGGGCAGATCGATCGCGAGCACCGGGCAGGCTGCAGCGTTCAGCCGCCCGATCGCCTCGGCCAGCCGGCCATCCGGCGCTCGCGTGGCCCCGATGCCCAGCAGCGCGTCGATGACGAGGTCGAAGCGCTCTGAAGGGGAGGGCAGGCGATCGTCGATCTGCACGCCTGCCGCGATGGCACGGTCGCGTGCGGCCAGCGCGTCGGCAGGCGCTGGCCGATCCCCCGCTGCTGAACCCAGCCAGGTGACCCTCACCTGTTTGCCTGCGGCCTGCAGGCGGGCGGCGGCTTCGAATCCGTCACCGCGGTTGTTGCCTGGACCGGCCGCCACCCAGATGCGCTGCGCATGCGGCGCGATCGCCATCGTCAGGCGCGCCAGCGCGTTGCCAGCGCGTTGCATCAGCGTGTGGGGCGGCAAGCCAGCGGCTGCGCGGGTCTCGATCTGGCGCGTGGCCCCGGTGCAGTGCAGTGGCCAGGGCCGTGTCGGTGCAAGGATGCGATGCATGTCGAACCCGCCAGGGCGGTTGAACCCGAGGATGCCGATGATGCGCCGAGACCGGCACCGCTCAGCGGAACCGGTCGATGCCGAGTCCCGCGGTGTCGATCTCGGGCGTGATGCCAGCGATCAGCGCCGCCAACACCCGCGCCCCGCCGCAAGATACCGTCCACCCGACGCTGCCATGGCCGAGGTTCAGCCACACGCCGTCCAGGCCGCTGCGGCCGAGAATTGGCAAGCCATCCGGCAGCGTGGGGCTGGCACCTTGCCACTGCTGCGCCTGCGCGGTGCGCGCGGCGCCGGGAAACCACTCGTTCAGGGTTCGATACAGCGGCTTCAACGCCGCAACCTCCTGAGCGCGACTCATGGCACCAATCCGAGCGCCGCCGGACACGCGCAGCCGGTTCCCCGCTCGCACGATCGACGCGCCGCGCCGTGGGTCCAGCAGCACCGATGCCGGGCCGAGGTGCGGATGTATTTCGTCCAGCCGCAGCGGGGCGGTCACCGACACCCCGGACACGCCGATCAGTGGCAGCGTCAGCCCCAGCGGCGCCAGCAGCCGACGCGAGGCGAGGCCGGTGCACAGCACCACTGCGTCGAAGTTTTCCCGCGCGCGTTGCGTACCCTGCGTCACCGTCAACTCGGGTTGGGCACCGGGCTGGATCGCGATCACCTGCGCACTGAAGACGAAACGCACGCCCTGCCGCTGGGCGTGCTGCTTGATCAGGTGGGCAAATTCGCGGCTGTTGCCAGCACCTTCATCGGGCAGGTGCACGGCGGCGTGCAGCGCCGCTTGGGGATTCAGCCCGGGTTCCAGCGAGCGACATTCATCAGCGGTCAGTCGCTTGTGGCGCACACCGATCTGATCCAGCACCGCCAACGCCCCCAGCAGGCGTTGCGAGTCGGCAGCGCTGCGGGAGACCACGGTGACACCCGAAGAGCGCTCGAAGTCCAGGTGCAGGGATTGCGTCAGTTCGGTCGTGCAGGCACGGCTGTAGGCGGCGAGGCGGTGCTGCCTCTGGTGCAACTCACGCTGCGCCGCCCCGCGATTCGCACGCAGCCACTTCAGCTTCCAGCGCGTGCTGCCCGGATTCAAGCTCGGCGCGAGCGCCGCGGGCAGCCGGCCGCGCAGCGCCAGTCCGAGCACGCCACCGGCCACGGCCAGCGGCGACCACGCCACAGCGCAACCTGCGCCATCGAGTCCGGCATGCGCGAAGCTGGCCTCGGCCGCAATGCTGCCGCCTTGCTCGAACACGGTGACCTCGTGCCCCGCTGCTGCGAGCTCGTAAGCTGAAGTCACGCCGATGATGCCGGCGCCCACCACGGCGATGCGCATGGTCAGGGCCGCTGCGCGAACGGCAGGTTCGACGCGAAGCAGCTTGCAGGGACGGAAGGTGAGGCTGAACGGGAGGCCGAATGCATGTGGAGGCTGATATACTCAGCGGGTTTTTCCGGGGTGGGTTCGATCCCGACCGCGAACAAACAAATCCGCAAATCCGGCTGCCAAAAGGTGTCACCGAGGTGTTGGAAATCTTCCAGCATCGATGGCGATTCAAGCCGGATTTTAGAATCAACCTTTGGAGTTGTTAATGACTGTAAGCATGCGTGAAATGCTGGAAGCCGGCGTCCACTTCGGACACCAGACCCGCTTCTGGAACCCCAAGATGGCCCCGTACATCTACGGCCATCGCAACAAGATTCACATCATCAACCTTGAAAAGACGCAGCCTCTTTTCAACGACGCGATGAAGTTCCTGCGCCAGCTTGCCACCAAGCGCGGCACCGTGCTGATGGTCGGCACCAAGCGCCAGGCGCGTGAGGTGGTGGCCCTGGAGGCACAACGTGCCGGCATGCCCTACGTCGACCAGCGCTGGCTCGGTGGCATGCTGACCAATTTCAAGACGGTCAAGGGTTCGCTGAAGCGGCTGAAAGACATGCAGGCCCAGATCGAAGCCGGCACCGAAATCCGCATCAAGAAAGAAGCGCTGATGTTCCAGCGTGAGCTCGCGAAGCTGGAAAAGGACATCGGTGGCATCCAGGACATGAGCGCCTTGCCAGATGCGCTGTTCGTCATTGACGTCGGGTACCACAAGATCGCCATCGCTGAAGCCAACAAGCTGGGCATTCCAGTCGTCGGCGTGGTCGATTCGAACCACTCGCCGCTGGGCATCGATTACGTGATCCCTGGTAACGATGACTCTGCCAAGGCCGTGGCCTTGTACGCCAAGGCGGTTGCCGATGCGGTGCTGGAAGGCAAGGCCAATTCTTCCAACGAAGTGGTGCAGGCCGTGGCCGCTGAAGGTGATGAATTCGTGGAAGTCAGCGAAGCGCACTGAGCCACCGACCGCCCCTCACCGACGTGAGATCGAAAGGGGCTGTTACAGCCCCTTTTTTTAATGTTTGAGCTTCATGCGGTCACGCGCCGTGCGCAGACCGCAGACCCTATGGAGAGCATGAAATGACCGCAATCACAGCAAGCATGGTGGGCGAGTTGCGCGCCAAGACCGATGCGCCGATGATGGAATGCAAGAAGGCGCTGACCGAAGCCGGTGGCGACATGGAACGCGCCGAGGAACTGTTGCGCGTCAAGCTCGGCAGCAAGGCCGGCAAGGCTGCCTCGCGCGTCACCGCCGAAGGCGTGATCGTCTCGGCTGTTGTAGGCAACGCTGGTGCGCTGGTCGAAGTCAACTGTGAAACAGACTTCACCTCGAAGAACGACATGTTCCTCGCCATGGCGAATGCCTGCGCGAAGCTGGTCGCCGAGAAGAACCCGGCCGACGTGGCCGCGCTGTCGGCCTTGCCCTACTCGCAGGACGGCTACGGCCCCACGCTCGAGGACGTGCGCAAGGGCTTGATCGGCACCATCGGCGAGAACATGTCGATCCGCCGCTTCAAGCGCTACGAAGGCGCCAAGCTCGCGAGCTACCTGCACGGCACGCGCATCGGCGTGATGGTCGAGTTCGAGGGCGATGAAGTGGCCGCGAAGGACGTGGCAATGCACGTGGCGGCGATGAAACCGGTCGCGCTGCAATCGAGCGACGTGCCTGCCAAGCTCATCGAGACCGAGCGTTCGGTGGCAACGCAGAAGGCCGCTGAAGACGCAGAAAAAGCCAAAGCCGAAGGCAAGACGCCGCAGTCGCCCGAGATCGTCACCAAGCGCATCGAGGGCTCGGTCGCCAAGTTCCTGAAGGAAGTTAGCTTGTTCAATCAGGCTTTCGTGAAGAACGACAAGCAGACCGTCGAGCAGATGCTCAAGGAGAAGGCCACGGTCGTGAAGGGTTTCACCCTGTACGTCGTCGGTGAAGGCATTGAAAAGAAGGTCGATGACTTCGCTGCCGAAGTGGCGGCGCAGGTCGCCGCTGCGAAGGGCGCCTGACACCCTCAGGGCCCACCGAATCCCCTGGGTCGGCGGGTGGGCCCGGTTTAGACTCTATGCATCCCTTCGCAGCACAGGAAATCCACTTCATGCCCGCTTACAAGCGCATCCTGCTCAAGCTGTCCGGCGAGGCCCTGATGGGCGACGATGCCTACGGCATCAACCGGGCCACCATCGTTCGGATGGTGCGCGAGATCCAGGAAGTGACGTTGATGGGTTGCGAAGTGGCCGTGGTGATCGGCGGCGGCAACATCTTCAGGGGCGTGGCCGGCGGCTCGGTCGGCATGGACCGGGCCACCGCCGACTACATGGGCATGCTGGCCACGGTGATGAACGCGCTGGCGCTAGCCGATACGATGCGTCAGGAAGGCATGATCGCCCGCGTGATGTCTGCGATCGGGATTGAGCAGGTGGTCGAGCCCTACGTGCGGCCGAAGGCGCTGCAGTACCTGGAAGAAGGCAAGGTCGTGATCTTTGCGGCCGGCACCGGCAACCCGTTTTTCACCACCGACACTGCCGCCGCACTGCGCGGCGCCGAGATTGGGGCGCAGATCGTGCTGAAGGCGACCAAGGTCGACGGGGTCTACAGCGCCGACCCGAAAAAGGACCCGAGCGCGACACGGTATGCGGAAATCAGCTTCGACGAAGCGATCACGCGCAACCTGCAGGTGCTCGACGCGACCGCCTTCGCGCTGTGCCGTGACCAGAAGCTGCCGATCAAGGTCTTCAGCATATTCAAGCCGGGTGCCTTGAAGCGCGTGGTGCAGGGTGAGGACGAAGGCACGCTCGTCCATGTGTGAGAGCGCAGACAGCGACACCCGCAGCGATATG
>JANXTP010000327.1 GCA_025352345.1 Burkholderiales bacterium
TGCCTGGCGACAACGTGAGCATCACGGTCAAGCTGATCAACCCGATCGCGATGGAAGAAGGCCTGCGCTTCGCCATCCGTGAGGGCGGCCGCACCGTCGGCGCCGGCGTCGTGGCGAAGATCATCGAGTGAGTGGATTGCAGTAGGGGCGTAGCTCAATTGGCAGAGCGCTGGTCTCCAAAACCAGAGGTTGGGGGTTCGATGCCCTCCGCCCCTGCCACCTGATCGGTTGGTTCCGGCGGGCGGCGAGACAGACAGGACAGAAACAGCGTTGGCAACAGCGCCTTGCGGCGAACAGCCCGCTGGCACCCCAAAGTGCTTGCGGGCTTTGCTTATGAAGTGCGGTGCGTTGTGGGCCGTGGGTTTTCGAGGCGAACGGACGAGATGGCGAATCCAACCATAGAGACGGTTTCAACCGGTACCGACAAGGCCAAGCTGGCCGGTGTCGCGGTGTTGGTCGTCGGCGCGGTGGTCGCGTTCTACGCCTTGGGTCAGCAGGACCTGTGGCTGCGCGTGCTCGCGCTGCTGGCGCTGATCGCCGTGGCCGTCGCGGTGTTCTTCACCTCCGAGCCCGGCAAGCAACTGATCGCCTATGGCCGCGACTCGGTCAAGGAAGTACGCAAGGTCGTCTGGCCGTCGCGCCAGGAAGCGATGCAGATGACGGGCTATGTGTTTGCCTTCGTGGTCGTGATGGCGCTGTTTTTGTGGTTGACCGACAAGACCCTGGAATGGGTTTTCTACGACCTGCTGTTAGGTTGGAAGCGCTGAGGATCACGCCATGAACGAAGAAACCGTCAGCAACGAATCAAGCGCACCGGGCGAGTTGGTCGCGGCCGTTGAAGGCAGCGCGGCACTTGTGGCGCCTGCTGCGCCATCGAACAAGCGCTGGTATGTGGTGCACGCGTACTCCGGCATGGAAAAGGCCGTCGAGCGCAATCTGCGCGAGCGCATCGACCGCTCCGAGCTGCAGGACAAGTTCGGCCGCATCCTGGTGCCGATGGAAGAAGTGGTCGAGCTGAAGAACGGCAAGAAGTCCGTCAGCGAGCGCCGCTTTTTCCCGGGCTACGTGCTGGTCGAGATGGAAATGGCCGACGACAGCTGGCACCTGGTCAAGCACACCAACAAGGTCACCGGCTTCGTCGGCGGCGCGAAGAACAGGCCTTCGCCGATCTCCGAGGCCGAAGTGATGAAGATCGTGCACCAGATGCAAGAGGGCGTCGAGAAGCCGAAGCCCAAGACCTTGTGGTCGGTGGGCGAACTGGTGCGCATCAAGGACGGTCCGTTCACCGACTTCAATGGCGCGATCGAGGACGTCAACTACGACAAGTCCAAGGTGCGCGTGGCGGTGACGATCTTCGGCCGTGCGACGCCAGTCGAGCTCGACTTCGCGCAGGTGGAGAAGGTCTGACGCCAATCTGAATTCAAGGGCCCGTCGAGAGCCCTCCTGCACCGCAAGGTACAGGTTCATCTCGTCCGTTGCCGCCGATGACGTGACATCGGCTTGAGGAGCCAGGGTAACCAGTCCCTGGCGTTTGCACTCGAGAAGCCCACACCAGGCCGCGAGACCGGGCTTCTGATTCAAGGACAGACATGGCAAAGAAAATCATCGGCTTCATCAAGCTGCAGATTCCTGCAGGCAAAGCCAACCCTTCCCCCCCGATCGGCCCGGCGCTGGGTCAGCGCGGCCTCAACATCATGGAGTTCTGTAAGGCGTTCAACGCCCAGACCCAGGGCGTCGAACCCGGCCTGATGCTGCCGGTGGTCATCACCGCGTTCGCCGACAAGTCGTTCACCTTCGTGCTGAAGTCGCCACCAGCGACCGTGCTGATCAAGAAGGCACTGAAGCTCGACAAGGGCTCGCCACGCGCCAACTCGCAGAAGGTCGGCAAGATCACCCGCGCACAGCTCGAAGAGATCGCCAAGATCAAGATCAAGGACCTGACGGCTGCCGACATGGATGCCGCGGTCCGCACGATTGCTGGAACCGCCCGCTCGATGGGCGTCACCTCGGAGGGTGTCTGACATGGCCAAACTGACCAAACGCCAAAAGGCCATCGTCGGCAAGGTCGACACGACCAAGCTGTACGCCATCGACAGCGCACTGGCGCTGGTGAAGGAATGCGCCACGGCGAAGTTCGATGAATCGATCGACGTGGCGGTGCAGCTCGGCATCGATGCGAAGAAGTCCGACCAGGTCGTGCGTGGCGCCGTCGTGCTGCCGAACGGCACTGGCAAGACCAAGCGCGTCGCGGTGTTCGCTCAGGGCGCCAAGGCGGAAGAAGCCCGTGCCGCTGGCGCCGACATCGTCGGCATGGAAGACCTGGCCGAGCAGATCAAGGCCGGCGTGATGAACTTCGACGTGGTGATCGCCTCGCCCGACACGATGCGCATCGTCGGTACGCTGGGCCAGATCCTGGGCCCCCGCGGCCTGATGCCGAACCCGAAGGTCGGTACCGTGACGCCCGATGTGGCGCAAGCGGTGCGCAATGCCAAGGCCGGCCAGGTGCAGTTCCGCGTAGACAAGGGCGGCATCGTGCACAGCACGATCGGCCGCCGTTCGTTTGAAGCGGACAAGCTGGTCGGCAACCTGCGCGCGCTGATCGAGGCCCTGAACAAGGCCAAGCCCGCCACCAGCAAGGGTGTCTATCTGCGCAAGGTGGCGGTGTCTTCGACGATGGGCATCGGTGCCCGTGTCGACGTGGCATCGATCAACGCGGCCGCAAGCGCCTGACGCAATGACAGGCCGACGCTGTGAGCGTTGGCCTAAGAGTTTGGTGGGCTGGTGGTGGAGCAATTTGTCGCCAGGTCATCCAAGACCGCTGGTGCGATCTTCGTGATCGCTTAATGGAAGGCCGGTCTCGGTGATGAACCGAGGCGGGCAACAAGCCCGCGCAGATGGCGGTCCCGCTGTAAAGGATTTTTTCCTGGACAGATGGTCGCTGAACCCCGGTGCACCCGGCTGCTCGCAAGAGCGAAGGGTGCGTGATGTGAGGAGCAGACCTTGAGTCTCAATCGCAACGAGAAAGCAGCCGTGATCACGGATGTGTCCGCGCAGGTCGCGCGGTCGCAAACGCTGGCGCTGGCCGAATACCGTGGCCTCACCGTTGACCACTTGAACAAGCTGCGCCGCGAAGCGCGCGACAAGGGTGTGTACCTTCATGTACTGAAGAACACGCTCGCCCGTCGCGCCGTCGCCGGCACGCCGTTCGAAGTGGTCTCGGAGAGCATGGTCGGTCCGCTGATCTACGGTTTTTCAGAAGACGCAGTTGCCGCAGCCAAAGTCATCGCCGACTTTGCCAAGGGCAACGACAAACTGATCGTCAAAGGCGGCGCGTATGCCGGCAAGGCGCTCAATGCCGACGGGGTGAAATCCCTGGCGGCCATTCCGAGCAAGGAAGTGCTGCTGTCGCAGCTGCTCGGTTTGATGCAATCGCCGATCTCGCGCTTCGCGCGCGTGCTGGCCGCGATTGCCGAGCAACGTGCCGAACCTGCTGCGGCCGAAGCCCCGGCAGCCGAGGCCGCCCCGGCCGAAGCGCCTGCTGCAGCCTGACCGATCTTTTCAACATTCATTGCAAATCTAGGAGCCACAAATGGCATTCGATAAAGACGCTTTCCTGACCGCACTCGACGGCATGTCGGTGATGGACCTCAACGACCTGGTCAAGGCCATCGAAGAGAAATTCGGCGTGTCCGCCGCAGCGATGTCGGCCCCGGCCGGTGGCGGCGGCGGCGCGGCTGCAGCCGTCGTCGAAGAGAAGACCGAGTTCAACGTCGTGCTGCTCGAAGCCGGCGCGAACAAGGTGTCGGTGATCAAGGCCGTTCGCGAACTGACGGGTCTCGGCCTGAAGGAAGCGAAGGACCTGGTCGACGGCGCACCGAAGAACGTCAAGGAAGCCGTGCCCAAGGCCGACGCCGAAGCCGCGCTGAAGAAGCTGGTCGACGCTGGTGCCAAGGCCGAGGTGAAGTAATTCACCTCGCCGCTGGGGGCTGGGTGCCAAAACAGGTCCCCGGCCCTTTGCGCTTCAAGGGCCGTCTTCACCGATTGGCCTTTGAGATCACTTGAGAGTGTCCTGCCCTGACAATCAGGGTCTTCCCAAGTGATTTCAAAATAGTTCTCTGATCCGACTGCAGAGAACGGGTTTGGTCGGACTTCGGTGCAATGCCGAAGTTGTCCGCCAGCGGTTGGTAGTGGCCAACCACCGAACCTCGAAATGCCTTGCTGGAGCAGCAAGGCCCGAAAGACAGTTGCCGACGAGGGCGAGGCCTGGGCCAGGCGTCGCTCTTTGAGACGGAGTGGAAAACCACCTATGGCGCAGCACGCAACCCCCTACAGCTACACCGAACGCAAACGCATCCGCAAGAGCTTCGGTAAACGCGAGAGTGTCCTCAAGGTTCCTTACCTGCTGACCATGCAGCAGGAGTCGTACATCGCTTTCTTGCAAAAGGATGTGCCTGCACAAAAGCGCAAGCCCGAAGGCTTGCAAGCTGCTTTCTTGTCCGCGTTCCCGATCGTGTCGCACAACGGGTTCGTCGAGATGAAGTACATCGAATACAACATGGCCAAGCCCGCGTTCGACACGCGCGAGTGCCAGGTGCGCGGCCTGACCTATGCGGCTGCGGTGCGCGCCAAACTGCAAATGATCATTTACGACCGGGAGTCGCCGCAAGCGAAAACGGTCAAGGAAATCAAGGAGCAGGAGGTCTACATGGGCGAAGTGCCGCTCATGACCGACTACGGCTCGTTCATCGTCAACGGCACCGAGCGCGTCATCGTGAGCCAGTTGCACCGTTCGCCGGGCGTGTTCTTCGAGCACGACAAAGGCAAGACGCACTCCAGCGGCAAGCTGTTGTTCAGCGCCCGCATCATTCCTTACCGCGGTTCGTGGCTGGACTTCGAGTTCGACCCGAAGGACATTCTGTACTTCCGCGTCGACCGCCGCCGCAAGATGCCGGTGACGATCCTGCTCAAGGCGATTGGCCTGAACCCCGAATCGATCCTGGCGCACTTCTTCGTCTTCGACAACTTCCGCCTGATGGATACCGGCGCACAGATGGAGTTTGTGGCCGACCGGCTGCGCGGTGAAATTGCGCGCTTCGACATCACCGACAAAAACGGTGTGGTCGTGGTCGAAAAAGACAAGCGCATCACTGCGCGCCACACCCGCACCATTGAAACCTCAGGCACCACGCACATCGGTGTGCCCGAGGACTATTTGGTTGGCCGCATGCTGGCGCGCAATGTGGTCGATGCCGACACGGGTGAAATCCTCGCCAAGGCCAACGACGAGTTGACCGAAGCGGTGCTGAAGAAGCTGCGCGTGGCAGGCGTCAAGGAAATTCCTTGCCTGTACACCAACGAGCTCGACGAAGGCGGCTACATCTCGCAGACGCTGGCTGCCGACGAAACCGCCGACCAACTGGCCGCGCGCGTCGCCATCTACCGCATGATGCGCCCCGGCGAGCCGCCGACTGAAGACGCGGTTGAGGCGTTGTTCCACCGCCTCTTCTACAACGCCGACACCTACGACCTGTCGCGCGTGGGTCGCATGAAGTTCAACGCCCGCGTGGGCCGCGATTCGGCCGAAGGCGCGATGACGCTGTCGAACGACGACATCCTCGATGTCGTCAAGATCCTCGTCGAATTGCGCAATGGCCGTGGCGAGGTCGATGACATCGACCATCTGGGCAACCGCCGTGTGCGCTGTGTCGGCGAACTCGCCGAGAACCAGTACCGCAGCGGCCTGGCGCGCATCGAGAAGGCTGTGAAGGAGCGTCTGGGTCAGGCTGAAACCGAAGCGCTGATGCCGCACGATCTGATCAATTCGAAGCCGATCTCCGCGGCGTTGAAGGAGTTCTTCGGGGCGAGCCAGCTGTCGCAGTTCATGGACCAGACCAACCCGCTCTCCGAGATCACGCACAAGCGGCGAGTCTCGGCTTTGGGCCCGGGTGGTTTGACCCGTGAACGTGCCGGATTCGAGGTGCGCGACGTGCACCCGACCCACTACGGTCGCGTGTGCCCGATCGAAACCCCGGAAGGCCCGAACATCGGCCTGATCAACTCGCTGGCTTTGTATGCGCAGTTGAACGAATACGGCTTCCTGGAGACGCCGTACCGACGCGTGGCCGACGGCAAGGTGACGATGCAAATCGACTACCTGTCGGCGATCGAGGAAGGCAAGTACGTGATCGCGCAGGCGTCGGCCACGCTCGATGCCGAAGGCAAGCTGATTGACGAGCTGGTCTCCGCACGCGACAACGGCGAGTCGATCCTGACCTCGGCCGAACGCATTCAGTACATGGACGTGGCGCCGACGCAGATCGTGTCGGTGGCCGCATCGCTGGTGCCCTTCCTCGAACACGACGACGCGAACCGCGCGCTGATGGGCGCCAACATGCAGCGCCAGGCCGTGCCGACACTGCGCCCTGAAAAGGCGCTGGTCGGTACCGGTGTCGAGCGCGTGGCCGCGAAAGACAGCGGCACCGTGGTCGCCGCCAAACGCGGCGGCATCGTCGATTACGTCGACACCAACCGCATCGTGATCCGCGTCAACGACAAGGAAACGGTGGCCGGTGAAGTCGGCGTCGACATCTACAACCTCATCAAGTACCAACGCTCAAACCAGAACACCAACATCCACCAGCGCCCGATCGTCAAGCGTGGTGACAAGGTAGAGGCCGAAGACATCATTGCCGACGGCGCCTCGACCGACATCGGTGAACTGGCGCTGGGCCAGAACATGCTGGTCGCGTTCATGCCCTGGAACGGCTACAACTTCGAGGACTCGATCCTGATCAGCGAACGCGTGATCGCCGACGACCGCTACACCTCGATCCACATCGAGGAACTGGTGGTGATGGCGCGTGACACCAAGCTGGGCTCGGAAGAAATCACCCGTGACATCCCGAACCTGAGCGAGCAGCAGCTGTCGCGCCTGGACGAATCGGGCATCGTTTATGTCGGTGCCGAAGTCAACCCCGGCGACACGCTGGTAGGCAAGGTCACGCCGAAGGGCGAGACCACGCTGACGCCGGAAGAGAAGCTCTTGCGAGCCATCTTCGGCGAGAAAGCAAGCGATGTGAAGGACACGTCCTTGCGCGTCGATCAGGGCACCAACGGCACCGTCATCGATGTGCAAGTCTTCACCCGTGAAGGCATCGTGCGCGACAAGCGCGCGCAGCAAATCATCGACGATGAGCTCAAGCGCTACCGCCTCGACCTGAACGACCAGCTGCGCATCGTCGAAGCTGATGCCTTTGACCGGATCGAGAAGCTGCTGGCCGGCAAGATCGCCAACGGCGGCCCGAACAAGATCGCCAAGGGCACCGCCATCGACAAGGCCTACCTGGCCGGTGTCGAGCGCTACCACTGGTTCGACATTCGCCCGGCCGAGGACGAGATCGCCAACCAGCTGGAAAGCATCAAGAACTCGCTGGCAGCTCGTCGCCTTGGGTGAGCTTCTTGCGCTTTTCTTCGAACGCGAGGTCGAAGCTGTGGCGCGTCTGCTCCAGCGAGTTCTTGATGCTTTCCAGCTGGTTGGCGATCTCGTCCTCGGCCGGGCGAATGTCGAACCAGTGGTAGCGCTCGACACCGGCCAGGTAGGCCTTGTCGATGGCGGT
>JANXTP010000139.1 GCA_025352345.1 Burkholderiales bacterium
CATACAGGACCGCGAGGATCAGTTGCTTGGGCGTCTTGACAGGGCCTTCGTGCGGGCCATCGTGGTCGGGCGGGTTGTGGGGGTCGCTTATTGAGATCCTCGAACTGCGAAAATCGGTGACGCGGGCAGGGCGGCGAGCCCCAGGCCTCGAAAGGGCCCGCGCAAAACCTTGGAATTATAGGGCCGCCACCTGCCGCGGCTCGTCACCGGGTGCGGGGCCGCGCAGGGGCGCTGATAGAATCGCGGCCGCTGCGTCCGTAGCTCAATGGATAGAGTACTGCCCTCCGAAGGCAGGGGTTGCTGGTTCGATCCCAGCCGGGCGCACCAGCTATCAAGCCTTGCAGCGATGGCGTTAGCTAACTTTGCCGATCCGTACGGAACGTGTACGGGGCAATGGCCGCTCTCCGCGGGAGTAAATCTGGCTACGGGCCGGTTTTCAGGCACGCATGTCCGGACGCTGAAGGGGCAGCCAGACGAAGGCGCGCCGATTGGCTGGCTGCCGCAGACCAGGGCGCTGACCACGCTCATCCTCGACCAACAAACCTCACCCCCGAGCGCTGCACCGCGCTACTGCTGAAGGCGGTCGCCAGCACGATGCTGACGTGCGCCGCTGCTGGCGCCGGATGCTGGGGTGGATGCAGCAGGGAGTTGTGCGCCGCGGGCGCCCGAATCCGCAACGAAGTCCGGGAAAACCCTCGTCATCGAGTCCGATCTTCTCTTGATATTTGAAGCGCTTCATTTTAGGATATCGCGTTGCCTGTCATAGGCACGCGGTCCAGAAGCAGCGTCAAATATGAAGCGCTTCACAAAGTTTCTCAACGGGTTTTCAAAGGAAGCAATGATGTTCCAGAAATTCAAGCTCGCGGCCGCCTCGCTGGCGTGCATGGTGGTTCTGACCTCGGCCCCCGCACGCGCGGCCGACCTCAAGATCGGCGCCCTGTATCCGCTCAGCGGCGGCTTGGCGCTGCTCGGCGACGAGAGCTTTCGCGGCGCGCAGCTGGCGGTCGATGAGCGCAATGCCGCCGGCGGCGTGAATGGCAACAAGATCGTGTTGGTGAAGGCCGACGCGGTGGACGCGAACCAGGCCGTGGGCGAGGCCCGGCGGCTGACGTCGGTGGAAAACGTCGTCGCCGTGTTCGGCAGCTACGCGTCTGGCGTGTCGTCGGCCGCCACCCAGGTGACCGAGCTCGCGGGCGTGCCTTACTTCGAGCTCGGCGCGGTCGCCGACACCATCACCGGTCGCGGCTTCAAGTACGTGTTCCGCAGCAACCCGACGGCGAAGAACCTCGCTGAACGCAGCATCGAGGCGATCGTCAAGGTCGTGGCGCTGCAGTTGAAGACCGACCCCAAGGCGCTCAAGCTCGGCATCATCTTTGAAGACGGGCCGTACGGAACGCTGGTCAGCGGGTTTCAGAAGGAAGAGGCCAAGCGCCTCGGCCTGAACGTGGTCGAGAGCCAGTCCTACTCGGCCAAGAGCGTCGATCTGTCCTCGCTGGTCTTGCGCCTGAAGGCGGCTGACGCCGATGTGGTGCTGCAGACCAGCTACCAGAACGACACGATGCTGTTCGTGCGCCAGTCGGCGAATGCCGGCTACAAGCCCAAGGCCATGATCGGTGCGGGTGGCGGCTACTCGCTGGCCGATACCGCCAAGGCGCTGGGCACGGCGATGGACGGCGCCTACGACGTCGACTTCCCGCAGTCGACCATGGACGAGAAAGGCGCACCGGGTCTGCGCGCCTTCAATGCGGCTTACGAGAAGCAGTACGGTTCCGTGCCGCGCTCGGGCCACAGCCTGGCGAACTACGTCGGCGCGAAGGCATTCCTCGACATCCTCGCGAGCGCCAATTCGTCCGACAAGGACAAGATCCGTGCGGCCGTGCTGGCGTACAAGAAGCCGCGCGGCAGCACCGCCGCCGGCTGGGGTTTCGAGTTCACCGAGAACGGCCAGAACCAGCTCGCCAGCACCAACCTGATGCAGTGGCAGAACGGCAAGCTGGAAACGATCTACCCCGAAGGTGTTGCGACCGCCAAGCCGCTGGCCCGGAACTGATTGTCCGAACTGGCGGCCCGGGCTGAGTAGCCACGCAGCCCGGCGCGCCTTCCTGTCGATGCAAACGTTGACCGCAGCCCGTCGGGCCGCGGTCAACGCGTGAGGCTCGCATGTCCATATTTCTCCAGCTCGTGGTCAACGGTTTGTTGCTGGGTGGCGCCTACGCCATCATCAGCATCAGCCTGACCCTGATCTTCGGCGTCGTCCGCGTGGTCAACTTCGCGCACGGCGAGTTGCTGATGATCGGCCTCTACGCCGTCTGGCTGCTTTCGGTGCACGCCGGCCTGCATCCGTACGCCGCCGCGATCCCCGTCGCCTTGCTGTTGTTCGCGGTCGGCGCGCTGATCCAGCGCTTCGTGATCCAGCCGCTGCTGTCGGCCGAGCCGCACATCCAGATCTTCGCGACGGTCGGCATCTCCACCGCACTGCTGAACCTGGCGCTGATGGTGTTCGGTGCCAATGTCCGCAAGGTCGACGCCGTGCTCGGCACCGAGGCATTCCAGATCGGTCCGATCAACATCGTCACCGGCCAGTTGGTGACCTTCGTCGTCGCCCTCCTGATTGCCGTCGGCCTGCACTTGTTCCTGCAGCGCAGCTTCACCGGCCGCGGCCTGCGCGCCCTGGCGCAAAACCGCGATGCGGCGGCGCTGATGGGGGTCAACGTCAACAAGGCCTATGTGCTGGCCTTCGGCATCGGCGCGGCCCTGTGCGGGCTGGCATCCGGGCTGCTGGCGGTGCAGTACCCGGCCTTTCCGACGGTGGGCCAGTACTTCGTGCTGACCGCGTTCGTGATCGTCGTGCTGGGCGGTCTCGGCAGCCTCCCCGGCGCGGTCGTCGGCTCGCTGTTCATCGGCCTGATCGACAGCCTGGCGGGCTTCTACGTCGGGCCGGACATGAAGGAGATCGTCTACTTCGTGATCTTCCTCGTCATCCTCGTGGTGCGTCCGACCGGGCTGTTCGGCCTCGGTCGCGGTTCCGAATAAGCGAGGCCACGATGCTGTTTCCCAACCTGACCCATCCACGCGCCTACATCGGTGCGCTGGCCCTGCTGGCGATCCTGGCCGTGCCGTTCGCGCTCGGTTCGCCTTTCGTCTACCACCTGGCGGTGCAGGTCTGCGTGTTCGCTGCGCTGGCCACCGCCTGGAACATCGTCGGCGGCTTCGCCGGCCAGCTTTCGCTCGGCCATGCGGTGTTCTATGGCATCGGCAGCTACACCGCGTCGCTGCTGATTGTCGGCATGGGCCTGTCGCCCTGGGTCGGCATGTTCGCCGGCGCTGGCGTGTCGATGCTGGCCGCGCTCGTCATCGCC
>JANXTP010000167.1 GCA_025352345.1 Burkholderiales bacterium
GGCTGGTGAACCGGCCCGGAGGACATGAACGGAACACAGCGGTCCGGCGCAGCGCTCCCGCGCCGACCTCAGTTGCGTTGATCCCCCGAGCGCGGCGTAGTCTCAACGCAGCAAGGGTTTCAACGTCGGCCACACATTCGCCAGCATCGTTGGGTGACCGACCTCCGCCACATGGATGCGATCGGCCTGGTACTGTGAATCCGGGACGCCGGCCATCAAAAATGGCACCAGCGCGGCGCCCTCGTCCTTCGCCACGGTGACGAACATCTCGGCCAGCTCATCGTTGTAGCGCCGGCCGTAGTTCGGCGGGATCTGCACGCCGACCACCATCACCTTGGCACCGGCTGCATTGGCGGCTTGCGCCATCTGTTTCAGGTTGCTCAGGCTGCCCTTGAGCGGCAGACCGCGCAGGCCATCGTTGCCGCCGAGTTCCAGGATCACATGGGTGGGTCGGGTTTGGGCCAACAGTGCCGGCAGCCGCGACAGGCCACCGGACGTGGTGTCGCCGCTGATGCTGGCGTTGATCACCTTGGCATCGATCTTCTCGCTGGCCAGCTTGCGCTCCAGCAGTGCCACCCAACCGCTGCCGCGCTTCAGGCCGTACTCGGCCGACAGGCTGTCGCCGACCACCAGCACGGTGTTGCGCGGCGCGTTGCCACCCTGGGTGGCATGGGCGAGTGCAGCTACCGGCATCTGCGACCAGGCATGTCCGCCTGCAGAAACCAGCCCGATCAGCGCGGTACAGTGAACTAGGCGGTGCAACCAATGCCTGCGCGCAGAGTCCATCGGCATCGCACCAGATGCACGCGGCCGGGCGCCGCGTGAGATCTTTTCCATCGCTGTCCGTTGTGTCCACTCATCCATGTCCGATCCCATCATTGCCGTTGATCACATCACCAAGCAAGTGCCCGATCCGGGTGGCCCTTTGACCATCCTGCACGACATCAGTTTCACGTTGGCCCGACAACAATCGGCAGCCATCGTCGGTGCCTCGGGGTCGGGCAAGAGCACGCTGCTGTCGATCATCGCCGGCTTGGATACGCCGACGACCGGAAGCGTTCGCTTGGCGGGCACCGATTTGTTCAGTCTGGATGAGGATGCTCGGGCTGCGGTGCGGGCCGCCCACGTCGGTTTCGTGTTCCAGAGCTTCCAGCTGCTGGGCAACCTGAGCGCGATCGAGAACGTGATGCTGCCGCTGGAATTACAAGGTCGCAGCGATGCGCGGGTGCGGGCCACCGAGATGCTGGGCCGTGTCGGCCTGGGCGACCGGCTGCGGCACTACCCGAAGGTGCTGTCCGGTGGCGAGCAGCAGCGCGTGGCGCTCGCGCGTGCCTTCGTTGTGCAGCCAGCGGTGCTGCTGGCCGACGAGCCCACCGGCAGCCTGGATTTCGCCACTGGCGAGCGGGTGATGGAGCTGATGTTCGAACTGAACCGAGAAACCGGCACCACGCTCGTACTGGTCACCCACGACCGGACGGTGGCGGCGCGTTGCGACCGGCAACTTCGCATCGATGCCGGTCGGGTCGAACTGGACCCGGCACTCACGTGACCGGGCGCCGTCAGGGCGTCAGTTGGCGAACTTGTAGTCCGTCTTGTACTTGGCGCGGATGTCGTCGCGGAACTTGGCGATCTTCATCTGACCGAGCTTCTGCTCAATCTGAGGGCGCACTTCGGCAAGCGACGGCGCCTGCGCCTCGCGGGTGTCGTCGAGCCGGATGATGTGCCAGCCGAACTGCGACTTCACCGGCAGCTCGGTCATCTCGCCCTTCTTCAGCTTGACCATTGCCTGGCCGAATTCGGGCACATAGACATTCGCGCTGGCGAAATCGAGATCACCGCCGTTTTCACCTGAGCCGGTGTCCTTCGAGCTCTTCTTGGCCACGTCCTCGAACTTGGCACCGGCCTTGATCTCCGAGATCAGGGCCTTGGCCTGGTCTTCGGTGTCGACCAGGATGTGGCGCGCACGGTACTCCGTGCCGCCAGCGCCGGTCGATTTGGCGTACTCGGCCTTGATCTCCGCATCGGTCACCGGATTGGCCGCCTGGTACTGGGTGAACAGCTCGCGGATCAGGATGGTCTGGCGGGCGAATTCCATCTGCACCTTGTAATCGGCCTTGCCCTGGAAGCCGCGCTTCTCGGCCTCCTGCACGAACATTTCACGCAGCACGACCTCGTCACGCACCTGTGCTTCGAGTTCCGGCGTACGGCGTTGCTGGCCCTGCTTCAGGATCTGCTCCATCAGCGCGTCGACGCGCGCCTTCGGCACCGTTTTGCCGTTGACGACGGCGATGTTCTGCGCCGCAGCCGGCAGCGAGATCAACAAGGCGGCTGCCAGCGACGCGGCCAGCATGGTGGAGGTGGAGAGCAACTTGTTCATGGGGTGAGGCTTTCAGCTCGTGTGGAGACGGGGCTTGCCCGAGCGGTATTCGACGCTGCGGTGGGATGGAAACCGACGCGCCAAGCGTCAGTGGAGGATGGGGCGGCTTGACTGGAAGGAAGTGGGTCAGACCTCGCCCGGGGCCCGCGCATCGATGATCAGCGCGTGGATTCCGGCCTGCATCTGCAGCCTCAAAGCATCATAAACGAGGCGGTGTCGGTCCACCCGGTTCAGCCTGGCGAAGCGTTCGCTGACCAGTCGCACGGTGTAGTGGCTGCCCTCGCGCGCACCGGCGTGGCCGGCGTGCAAGTGGCTGTCGTCCTGCAACATGAATTCTGTGGGCTGCAGGGCGGCGCGCAGGGCGGCTTCGATGCGGTTGGGCAGGCTGCTCATGGCGTGGTTTCGGTGAGGGTCGACATGGCGCAGCGCCTCAGCGGGCTGGCGGCTTGGGGTCGGCCTCGTCGGGTGCGGCATAGCGGCTCAGATACACACCCTGCGCCAGCATGAACACGATCATCAGTCCCATGCCGCCGAACAGCTTGAAATTGACCCAGGTGTCGGTTGAATACTGTGTGGCCACGTAACGGTTCAGCACGCCCATCATCACGAAGAAAGCGACCCAGGCCCAGTTCACCCGCGCCCACAACGGATCGGGCAGGCGCAGTTGCTCGCCCATCATCTGCTGCGGCAGGTTCTTGCCGAACAGCGCGGCACTGCCCCACAGGCCCAGCGCCATGGCCCAATACAGCACCGTCGGCTTCCATTTGATGAAGTCCTCGTTGTGGAACCAGACGGTCGCGCCGCCCAGCACCACCACCAGCGCCAGGCTGACCCACAGCATCGTGTCGATCTTCTTGCCGCGCGCCAGCAGGATGGCGATCTGCGCAAGCGTGGCCAGGATCACCACCACCGTGGCCAGCAGCACCGGCGCTTCGTTCGCGCCGACCACGCCACCGGAGACGATGAAACCGAAATGCTCGGTGGCGAACGCGGCAGCCCAGTCCTTGTGGGCTTCGGCGTATTTGAAGGTGCCGAAGAAAAACAGGATCGGCAGGAAATCGAGCAGCAGTTTCATGAATTCGCGGGGATCAGCGCCTGGCGCCCGATGCGCGGTGCGCAGGGCGGTGCTGTCAGGTCGGAGGTTTGAAGTCTATCGAAGCCGAGTTGATGCAAAAGCGCTCACCAGTGGGTGCCGGCCCGTCGTTGAACACATGGCCCAGGTGCGAACCGCATTTGTTGCAGCGCACCTCGATGCGCGTCATGCCATGGCTGCGATCGACGATGCGCTCGACCACCGTGCTGTTGATCGGCTCTGAATAACTGGGCCAGCCGCAGCCTGCATCGAACTTGGTGCCGGCCTCGAACAGCGGGGTGCCGCAGCCAACGCAGTTGTAGCGGCCAGCTTCCCAGTGGTTCCAGTACTTGCCGGTGAAGGCACGCTCGGTGCCCGCCTGGCGCGCGACCTGGTACTGCGTGGCATCGAGCTGGGCACGCCATTCGACATCGGTTTTTTGCACGTCGCGGGGCTTGTCGTCTTTCATTCGGAGATCCTCAGACACGGTCATTCACGATGAGCATGACACTTCGATGTGTTGTGCCCAGTCGGGCGGAAAGCCGGCGTCGGCCGAGGTGTCATGGCGTTCGTCGAACGGGTTCTGCAGAACTTTCAGCAGCCGCTGCACTTCCGAAAAATCGCCGGCCTGCGCTTGCCGGATCGCGGCTTCGGCCAGATGGTTGCGCAGCACCACGCTCGGATTGACCCGTTTCATCGCGGCGGCTCGCTGCACATCGTCGCTTCGTTCAGCCTGAAGCCGTTCGGCGTACGCGTCGGCCCAGCGTTTCCTGAACTGCAGGTCATTGAAAAGATCCATCACAGCGCTGTTGTCCGCACCCTTGGCGGTGCTGAATGTCGACAGGCGCCGGAACAGGATGGTGTGATCGGTTTGCTCATAGGCCATCTGCTTGAGCAATGCGTCGATCAGTCCGGCGTCCCCTTTGTGGGCCGTCGTGAGGCCGCATTTGCGCCGCAGGCGAAGGTGCATCGCGTCGGCGTAGATCGTCTTGTAGGCCTCGAGCGCTCCCAGCGCGGCGTCGGTGTTGTCGTTGCCGATCAGTGGCATCAGGCCTTGCGCCAGCGCATGCAAGTTCCAAAACCCGACGTTGGGCTGGCTCGCATAGGCATAGCGGCCCTGGCGATCGGTGTGGTTGCAGATGTGTCCTGGGTCGTAGCCATCGAGGAAGCCGAACGGGCCGTAGTCGATCGTCAGGCCCAGGATCGACATGTTGTCGGTGTTCATCACGCCGTGGCAGAAGCCAACGGCCTGCCACTGTGCCATCAGCTCGGCGGTGTGGCGTGCGACCTCGGCCAGCAGCGCCACATACGGCTGTGGCTTGTCGCGGCATTCGGGGAAGTGGTGCTCGATGACGAAATCGGTCAGCAGCTGCAGACGTGTCGGGTCGTGTTGTTGCGCAAAATGCTCGAAGTGGCCGAAGCGGATGAAGCTCGGCGCCACCCGCGTCACGACCGCCGCGGTTTCGAGCGTTTCGCGCAGCACTGGCATCGGCGAGCCGATGATGCACAGCGCGCGGGTGGTCGGAATGCCGAGCCCGTGCATCGCCTCTGAACACAGAAACTCGCGGATCGACGATCGCAGCACCGCGCGGCCATCTCCCATACGTGAATAAGGCGTCAGGCCCGCGCCCTTCAGCTGCAGTTCCTGAGGGCCACTCGGTGTGTCGATTTCACCCAGCGATAGCGCGCGACCATCGCCGAGTTGGCCCGCCCAGACGCCGAACTGATGGCCGCTGTAGACGCTGGCCAGCGGCCGCATGCCGGGCCACAGTGCATTGCCGCTGAACACGGCCAGGGCATTCAGATCCGGGTGCGTCTGCCAATCGGCGGGCAGGCCAAGCAGTTTGGCGCATGAATCGCTGTGAGCGACCCAGCGCGGTGCTGGCAGCGGCTGCGGTGGCAGTTCGGTGTGGAAATCGGCACCAAGCGCATGAAAGCGGTTGCGCCAGTGCCAGTCGGGGCCCGCGGCCAGCGCGCTGACCGGCATGGTGGCGTCGTCGATATTCATCTCACGAGTGTATTCAGGCGCCCATGTCACCGCGTGCCAAGGGGCAAACCTGAAACGCGCCCGGGAGTCACCTGGAATGCGAAGCGCCTCACGCTGCGCTGAGCTTCTTATGATTCGGCCATCGCGCAGCGCACAAGGCTGCTGTCCCACCCGAGAAAGCCCGCCATGCCGACCGTTCCCGGCCAGATGATGCAGATGCCGCTGTCGATCTCGTCGCTGATCCGCCACGCGGCGCGGCACGCGGGCGATGTCGAGGTGGTGTCGCGCCGTGTTGAAGGTGATCTGCACCGTACCTGCTACGCCGAGGTCGAGCGACGTGCACGGCAGGTGGCCCAGGCCTTGGCGCGGCTGGGTTGCCACGCTGGCGAGCGCATCGGCACGCTGGCCTGGAATGGGCATCGCCATCTGGAACTGTTCTACGGCATCTCGGGCTCCGGCCGGGTGTGCCACACCATCAACCCCCGGCTGCATGCCGAGCAGATCGCCTGGATCATCAACGACGCGCAAGACCGCGTGCTGTGCTTCGATGCCACCTTCTTGCCGCTGGTCGAGCAACTCGCGCCGCAGCTTGCCAGCGTGTCCCACTGGGTGCTGATGACAGACCGGGCGCACCTGCCCGCCAGCACGTCGCTGAAAAATCTGCGGTGCTACGAAGACCTGCTGGCCGCCGAGGACGGCCACTGGGCGTGGCCCGAGTTCGACGAGAACACCGCGTCGGGTCTCTGCTACACCTCCGGCACCACCGGCATGCCCAAAGGCGTGCTCTACAGCCACCGCTCGACGGTGTTGCACGCGCTGGGCCAGGTGTCTATCGATGCGATGAGCATCGGCTCGCGCGACGTGATCCTGCCGATCACGCCGATGTTCCATGTCAACGCCTGGGGCGTGCCGTTTGCCGCCCCGATGGTCGGCGCCAAGCTGGTGTTTCCGGGGCCGCGGCTCGACGGCCCGGCGCTGTTCGATCTGATGGAGTCCGAGCGCGTGACCTTCACCGCCGGCGTGCCGACGGTGTGGCTGGGGCTGATCACCTACATGAAGGCGCATGGGCTGCAGTTCAGCACGCTGCGCCGCACGGTGGTCGGCGGCGCCGCGTGCCCGCCCGCGATGATGCGCACGCTGGAGGACGACTTCGGGCTGGAGGTGATCCACGCCTGGGGCATGACCGAGACCTCGCCGCTGGGCACGCTGGGCCACCTGAAGGCCAAGCACGCGGCACTCGATACCGAGTCGCGGCGCGCGCTGCAGCAAAAGCAGGGCAAGGTGATCTACGGCGTTGACCTCGCCATCGTCGATGGCGACAACCAACCGATGCCCTGGGACGGCTGCACCCCCGGCCAGCTGCTGGTGCGCGGACACTGGGTGGTCGATCGCTACCTGGGTGCATGTGACAACGGCAGCGAATCGCCACTTGTCGACGTGGCCGGCGAGCGCTGGTTCCCGACCGGCGATGTGGCGACGATCGATGCCGATGGCTACATGCAGATCACCGACCGGAGCAAGGACGTGATCAAGTCCGGCGGCGAATGGATCAGCTCGATCGTGCTGGAGAACATCGCGATGGCGCACCCGGCGGTGCACGAAGCCGCGGCGATCGCCTGCCACCACCCGAAATGGGACGAACGGCCGCTGCTGGTCGTGGTGCGCAAACCCGGCGTCGACCTGAGCGCGGCTGAGCTGCTGCGCTTCTTCGATGGCAAGGTGGCCCGCTGGCAGCTGCCCGACGACGTGGTGTTCGTCAGCGAACTCCCGCACACCGCCACCGGCAAGCTGTTGAAGATGGCGCTGCGCCAGGCTTACCGCGACCATCGCCTGCCGGGTGTCTGAGCGCGTTGCCATCGACCACGGTGCCTGCAGTTTCGCCTTCACCTACGTCGATACTTGCGCCCCATGAAGCCCTCGAAGTTCTACAAACTGACCTGGCCGTTGATCTTCGGCGGCGCGCTGGTGCTGATGCTGGGCGTGTCCACGCTGTCGGTCGACGAATCAATCGGCTGGCCGATCGTGATCACCGGCGCTGCGCTGTTGTCCGCTGGCGTTCTGGCCATCTACCTGCGTTCGCGCATTTCTGACTCAGAGGATTGACACCATGATCCGTCATATCGTCCTGTGGACATTGAACAACCCGGCCGACGCACCGCGCTTCAAGGCATTGCTCGATTCCTGCACCCGGCTGGTGCCCGGCATCGTCGAATTCGACGTCGGCATCCGGGAGGTCGGGCTGGAAGCCAATGTGGACGTGGTGCTGGTCTCCACCTTCACCAACGCGCAGCAGCTCGAGGCCTATCAGAACCATCCGCAGCACAAGGCTGTCGCCGCCGAGCTGGGCACGATGCGCTCTGGCCGGCATGTGCTGGATCACGCGATCGAACCTGGGAAGGCTGCCGCTTGAGTTCTCGGCGCTGGCGCCGGCTGCTGTGCTGCGCGTGGTGGGCAGCGATCGCTGCATCGAGCGCAACCGCGGCCCAGCCGGTGGATGCAGCGCCCGCAGCATCAGTCACCACGCCTTACGCTTTCCCTGTCCCCCGCAACGCCTCAGCCATCGCCGCGCAGTGCAAGACGCTGCTGGCCGAACTGAGGCAGGGCGAAGCGCAGCTTGCGCAAGACAGCACGCCGCCGGGAACGGACCTGCTGGCCGCACTCGACGCGATGACTCGCCGCACCGAGGACACGATGGGCCCGCTGGGCGTGTTGGTCGCGGTCAGCCCCAGCAAGGCGATCCGCGACGCGGCCGACGCCTGCGACCGCGACTACCAGACCTATTCATCGCGCTTCTGGCAGAACGCCGCGGTCTATGCACGCGTCAAGCAGGTGCAGCCGGCCGATGACATCGAACGCCGCTACTGGCGCGACACGCTCGACACCTTCGAGGATGCCGGCGTGGCGCTGGCACCAGCCCAACAGCAGCGGGTGCGCGAACTAAATGACGAGCTGACCGCGCTGACCCAGGCCTTCGAGCGCCGCGTCCGCGAAGACCGCACCCGACTGTGGTTCACATCAGGCGAGTTGGCCGGTGTGCCCACGGGCGTGTTGAAAGCCGCTCGGCGCGACGCGCGAGGCCGCTACCGACTCGGCCTGCAAGAGGCGACGGTGTTCCCGGTGCTCGAAAACGCCACACAGCCCGCGACGCGCGAGCGGCTGTGGCGTGCCTATTTGTCGCTGGGCGGCAACGCCAATCTCGACACGCTCGCCGCGCTGACCCAGCGCCGACGTGAACTCGCTCAACTGTTCGGCCAGGCCTCGTATGCCGACTTCGTGCTCCGCCACCGCATGGCGCACAGCGAGGCTGATGTGCAGGCCTTCCTGGCCGCGGTGAAGGATGCGGTGCGTGCGCGCGAACTCGCCGACCTGGAAGTGCTGCGCGCCGAGAAGGCCCGGCAGCTGAATCAGCCACTCGATCAGACCGTGCTGGCGCGCTGGGACACGGCGTTCTATTCCGAGCGTGTGCGCCGTGCCACCTACGCCGTCGATCAGGAGCAGTTCCGCCGTTACTTCCCGGCCGAGGCCAGCCTGCGCTTCGTGTTCCGCGTGGCCGAGCGGCTGTTCGGCATCACGGTGGAACCCGCCGCGGCACCGCAAACGCTGTGGCACCCGGAGGCGCGCACCTACACCGTGACCGACAACGACACGAAAGCGCTGCTGGGCACGCTGTTCGTCGACCTGTACCCGCGCGACTACAAATTCAACCATGCGGCGCTGTGGAGCTTTCGCAATGTCTCGACGCTGGCTGGCCGCCAGCCCGCCGCAGCCCTCATCGTCAACGTCAGCCGCCAGGGCCTGACGCTCGACGAGCTGGAAACGCTGTTGCACGAATTCGGTCACGGCCTGCATGCCCTGTTGTCGAAGACCCGTTACGCAGGGCAGGGCGGCACCAATGTGCAACTCGATTTCGTCGAGGCGCCGTCGCAGATGCTGGAAGACTGGGTCTACGACCCGCACGTGCTGGCACTGTTCGCCGAGGTCTGCCCGACCTGTGAGCCGGTGCCAAAGCCACTGCTCGCGCAAGCCCGTGCTGCGCGCGACTTCGGCAAGGGCATGCAGTTTTCACGGCAGCATCTGTACGCCAGCTATGACCTCGCACTGCACGGCCGTGAGCCGGCCGACCCATTGATGCTGTGGGCGCAGATGGAAGGCGCAACGCCGCTCGGCCACGTGCCCGGGTCGATGTTCCCGGCCGGCTTCGAGCACATTGCCGGTGGCTACGCGGCCGGCTACTACGGCTACCTGTGGAGTCTGGTGCTGGCCGAAGACCTGCGCACCGCCTTCGTCGCCGACCGGCTGAGCCCGACCGTCGGCCGCCGCTATCGCGACACCGTGCTGGAAAACGGCGGCCAGCTCGCACCCGGCGAACTGCTGCAGCGCTTCCTGGGCCGCCCCACCGACAGCCAGGCCTTTTTCAAGGCGCTGGCACGGTAGTAGACACAAATACGGCCCACGATGGAATTCCCGCTGCTGATCCCCTTCGTGCAAGCCATGGGTTTCGAGCTGCTGCGCATGCAGGGCGGCGAGGCTGAGATCGCATTGAACCTGCGGCCCGATCAGCACAACTCGCTGGGCATGGCACACGGCGGCATCACAATGACGCTGCTGGATGTGGCGATGGCGCACGCGGCTCGCAGTGCCGATACGCTGTCCGACGCCAGTGCGCCGTCCGGCAGGCTGGGCCGCGGCGTGGTCACCATCGAGATGAAGACCAGTTTCATGCGTCCTGCCACCGGCCGCCTGACCGCCCGCGCCTGCGTGCTGACCCGCACCCTTGCGCTGGCCTTCTGCGAAGCCTCGCTGTTCGACGACGCCGGTGCGCTGGTCGCCCACGCCACCGGCAGCTTCAAGTACCTGACGCGCGGGGCGGGTGAGGGCCGGCGGATCAGGGGCGCGGGCGGCGATTGAGCCATGCGCTGACCGACGGTCATGCCTGCGGCGATAACATTCCTACCGTCGATTAAATCAGGAGTGCGCAGCATGGCGATGGATGTGGTGGATTTCGAGATCAAGGGCTCGGAAATGCAGTTTGTCTAGGTCGAACTCGACCCGGGCGAGGCGGCGGTCGGCGAGGCTGGCAGCATGATGTTCATGGACGCCGGCATCGCGATGGACACGGTGTTCGGCGACGGCTCGGCCAGCGGCGGCGGGCTGTTCAACAAGCTGATCGGCGCTGGCAAGCGGCTGGTCACTGGCGAGTCGCTGTTCACCACGGTCTACACCAACCAGGGCCGCAGCAAGCTGCGCATTGCCTTTGCGGCGCCGTATCCCGGCAAGATCCTGCCGATGGACCTGCGCCAGCTCGGCGGTATGCTCATTTGTCAGAAAGACGCGTTCTTGTGCGCGGCCAAGGGCGTGTCGCTGGGCATCTATCTGCAGCAGCGGATGTCGGTCGGATTCTTCGGTGGCGAAGGCTTCATCATGCAGAAGCTCGAAGGTGATGGCCTCGCGTTCGTGCATGCGGGCGGCACCTGCGTCAAGCGCGAATTGCAGCCAGGGCAGACCTTGCTGATCGACACCGGCTGTGTCGTCGCCTTCACACCCAATGTGAACTTCGAGATCCAGTACGTTGGCAAGATCAAGACCGCGCTGTTTGGCGGCGAGGGCCTGTTTCTCGCCAAGATCAGCGGGCCAGGTACGGTGTGGCTGCAGAGCCTGCCGTTCTCGCGGCTGGCCTCGCGCGTGTTCGCGGCGGCGCCGCAGCGCGGTGGCTCGCGTGAGGAAGGCTCGCTGCTTGGCGGTGTGTTGGGCGGCGGCCTGCTCGGCGGCACGATCTTCGGCGGGGACGACGAATAGGCGGCGGACGAACGAGCGTGGGCGCGAGCTGCATGCGCGCTGACGTATCCTGCATCGCATGAAATTGCTGATTGATTCGTTCTGGCGCGCCGCCGCCTATTGCCTGCATCCGCGTGTGATCGCCCTGTCGCTGATGCCGCTGGTGCTGATGGCGGTGGCCGCGCTCGGCCTCGGCTATTTGCTGTGGGACCCCATGCTTGTGTGGGTGCGCACGGGGGTCGAATCGCAGGACTGGCTGACGTCGGTGCTGGGCTGGTTCGACAGCATCGGCATCGGCGGCCTCAAGGCCCTGCTGGCGCCCTTGCTGCTCGTGTTCGTGGCGATGCCGTTGATCGTCATCGTCTCGCTGCTGGTGGTCGCGGCGACGATGACACCGTCGATGCTCAACCTGGTTGCGGAACGGCGCTTTCCGGCGCTCGAACGGCGACACGGTGGCTCGACCACCGCCGGTGTGTTCGCGTCATTGGGCGCGACGTTGGTGGCGCTCGTCGCGCTGGTGCTGTCGATACCGCTGTGGTTCGTGCCGCCGCTGGTGCTGATCCTGCCGCCCTTGATCTGGGGCTGGCTGACCTACAAGGTGATGACCTACGACGTGCTGGCCGAACACGCCACGAAGGAGGAGCGGCGCGAAATCATCCGACGGCATCGCAGTGCCTTGCTGGGCATGGGCGTGCTGACCGGCTACCTGGGTGCGGCGCCGTCGCTTTTGTGGGCCTCCGGCGTGCTGTTCCTGGCGCTCGCGCCAGTGCTGGTGCCGGTCGCGATCTGGATCTACACGTTGGTGTTCGCTTTCTCGGCGCTCTGGTTTTCGCATTACGCTCTTCAGGCGCTTCAGGCCTTGCGCGTCGAACGTGGCGCGACGCCGGGGCCGTCAGCGGCGGGGGTGCCGCCGACCGGCATCGACCCGGCGGCAACGGCAGGGCTTTTGCCGCTGCCGCCGGCCTGATCGCATCGCGATGGCATTCGGGCTGTTGATCGTCGGCGACGAAATCCTGTCGGGCAAGCGCGCCGACAAGCATGTGCCGAAGGTGATCGAGCTGCTGGCCGCGCGCGGCCTGCCGCTGGCCTGGGTGCGTTATGTCGGTGACGATCCGGTGCGCATCACGGCAGATCTGAGGGATGCGTTCGCCAGCGGCGACATCGTGTTTTCGTGCGGTGGCATCGGAGCGACGCCCGACGACCACACCCGGCAATGCGCCGCGCGGGCCCTGGGCGTGCCGCTTGAGCTGCATCCGGTCGCCCGCGATCTGATCATCGAACGCATGCGCGAGGTTGCCGCTGAAAAGGGCGTGGTGTTCGAGCCTGAGCGCGCCGACAACCTGCATCGCCTGAACATGGCCATGTTCCCGCTGGGCGCAGGGATCATCCCGAACCCTTACAACAAGATTGCTGGCTTTTTCGTGCGCACGCCAGCACCCTCGGCGGGTGCGGTGTACTTCGTCCCGGGCTTTCCGGTCATGGCTTGGCCGATGATCGAGTGGGTGCTCGACCAGCATTGTGCGCACCTGCACCGCGCGCAGGGTGAGCGTGAGCAGTCCGTCATCGTGATGGGCGCGATGGAGGCCAGCCTGACGCCGCTGATGGAACTCGTCGAGGCGCGTCATCCCGGTGTGAAGGTGTTCAGCCTGCCCAGCGTCGAACACCCGCAGTGGGGCGCGCACATCGAGTTGGGGGTGAAGGGCGACGCCGTCGCAGTGGCATCCGCTTATGCGACGCTGATGCAAGGGCTGCGTGACAAGAGTGTCCAGATGGGCCCTGAATTGGTGCGATGACGGCGTCAAGGTGGGCCCATAATGGGGCGCCTGCCGGCACCTCACAGGTGCATCTGTAAGGTTGTCCTCGGCAGTGGTTCAGGCGGCTCTGACGCAGTCTGGTGCGTCGGTATGTGCTTCAACGCGGTGACGGGCGGTGCTGTAACGCCGTCGCTGGGCATGTTTTCTGCTATGTTGCTGTGCGCATTTTTGAGGCGGCTGGTCAGCGTCACACCAATGTTCAAACCCTTCCCCCAACGCATCCAAATAGCATCCCGCTAGGAGATTCCTGATGGCCAAGACCGTCGCCGACGTGATGAAGATGGTGAAAGAGAACGAGGTCAAGTTTGTTGACTTCCGTTTCACCGACACCCGCGGCAAAGAGCAGCACGTCACCGTGCCCGTGTCCCATTTCGACGAAGACAAGTTTGTAACCGGCCATGCTTTCGACGGTTCGTCGATCGCCGGATGGAAGGGCATCGAAGCCTCCGACATGCAACTGATGCCAGATGCCAACACCGCGAACATCGATCCGTTCTTCGAAGAGTCGACGATGATCCTGACGTGCGACGTCGTCGATCCCGCCGACGGCAAGCCGTACGAGCGCGATCCCCGCTCGCTGGCCAAGCGCGCCGAGGCCTACATGAAAGCCTCCGGCCTGGGCGACACCGCCTACTTCGGCCCTGAGCCCGAGTTCTTCGTGTTCGACAGCGTGCGTTGGGGCAACGACATGTCGGGCTGCTTCTCGAAGATCGATTCGGAAGAAGCCGCCTGGAACACCGGCCGCGAATACGAGCACGGCAACACCGGCCACCGTCCGTCCGTCAAGGGCGGCTATTTTCCGGTACCGCCTGTTGACAGCTTCCAGGACATGCGCTCGGAAATGTGTCTGGTGCTCGAAGCGCTGGGCGTGCCGGTCGAAGTGCA
>JANXTP010000204.1 GCA_025352345.1 Burkholderiales bacterium
CGTAGGTCCCTGGTTCGAGCCCAGGTCGGGGAGCCAAAGTTAAGTGTTAAGAATCAAGGACTTGGAAGCGTTAGCCTCCAGGTCCTTTTTCTTTGTCCCTTCGCTTTGGTAGGTCATGTGGCCACTATGTAGCGGCCGGTACATAGGCTGCCTACGGGCGCAGTGCAGCGTAAGCAGCCAGCGCCGCGGCCGGCAACCAAAGATAGCGAGCTGTCACCCAGGCAATGAGCGCCGGTATCCAGCCGAGAAAGATGCCCCACAAACCTCCAGAGAAGGCGCAAAGGAGGTACACCGCAACGGCGAGCAAAGCTCCGATGGCACCACCGATGGTCAAGTACCAAAGGGGCGGCGACCAGCTATGGCTTGGCTTGAGATTGATGCAGACAGCGGCCAGAACGCGTACCCGGTCAGCGAGTTCGGGCGGTGTGGGAGTAACTTTTTCGTACTTTGAGATAGCGGCATTCAACTCGGCCAACAGAGGGTCGGCGTCCTCTCGTGGATAGTCGATACGGATGTTCTGTAGGAAGGGCATTCCGCTTGCCCCTGGACTCACCGTGATGCTGCAACTCAAGATTGGGCGACTGAGCCAAACGGGCTCGGTTCCGATGTGAACCTTAAGGGCCGTCAAGCGGGCGTCAGTGCCGCGTACTTGCTTGCAGTAGATGCGAACACCTCCGGCTCGCTCGCCCTTCAGGGCTACCAACTGGGTATGAATGCCATTTAGGAGCCGGTCCACCTCCTGCGCTGCAACATTGTCCGCCGTGCTTCTACTCTCTGTCGCCTCTTGCTCAAGAGCACGCATCTGCGCCGCTATTGTTTCTGCATCGGATTCCATCGGCCGGCTACCCCCGAAGTGCGCTAGTCCCTAAGGGTAGCAAAGGACTGTCTTTGCCAATCGGCACTAGATGCACTGAAGCAGCCGGGACAGTTCCCGCAGTGTCTCCCGATGCCCGCCCTTCCATGCATTGCGCGATGCCGCTGCCGTGCCTTCAGCGCTGTGCGGGCCGGTTGACTGCTCCCACGGTTTCCACGTCCTGATGCGTTCGGCTTGCTGCTGCCTTTGCTCGGGCGTCCAGTTGCGTGCGGCCATGCCTTTGGTCCTCTAAAAGTTCGTTCGGCTGAAAAGCGGTTTCTTGCGGGTGCGCGCTCGCAGGCGTACTGGTCGGAGCGGTCCCGTTGTTCACCTGCTGCTGCCCGCCGTTGTTGATGTTGGCTTGCTTCGCATAGACCACGGGCGGGTTCTTGATGGTGGCCAGCGTTTCGAGCGTCATGCGGCACTGGTTCTGTGCCTTCATCGCCATGCGCATGTAGGCTTCCCACTGCTTCAGATATTCCTGATTCGTTGCCCGGCGTGCGAGGTTCGTGAAGATGCTGTCCAGGGTGTGCGCCTGAGCAATCAGCATTCCTTCCGCGCGCCGAAGGTCGCCGCGGTTCACTGCCTCAACCTGCCGCCCTAATTCAGCAGCGAGAACGTTCACATCGTGTGTGTCCCGTTGCCAGTTTTCAATAACCGCTGCGGCGTTAGTTTGAGGCAGCGTGAGTGTTCTCGCCACGGTGGCAGCGACATCAGCGGGAGTGCTGCCCGGCTCGAAGGCAAGATGGATTGCATCGTTTGTGTACGAGGCAGCGGGTGCCGCCGTCTTTGATGCTTTCGGCTTCGTCATTGCGTCCAGTCCTCCCCGTTCGCCAGTCGGTCGGCATCCCGGCCGAACTGAAACAGCAAACCCGCGTCAGCAGCGATAGCCCGCAACAGGCCCCGCGCTGACTCTGGCAACGGGTAGCCGGTCGCCACTAAATGCGAAGCAGCCTGTATGCGCATGCACGCGGCGTCGAAGTCGTCCGCTGTCGATTCACTCATCATGGTCTGATTTCCTTTGATTGTTTTCAAACTCGCGCAGCACGTCGCGGCAATCGCGGGCCATGAAGGCCACGCCACCGGCAGCTCGGATGCGCTCCAGAAATAGCGCTTGGGCGGGGCGCAGCCGGCCAGTCGGCCCCTTCACCTCAACACCCAAAAGACGGCCGTCTTTCAGTTGCCCCAAAACGTCGGGGCAGCCGGGCCAGCCGAACCGCACAAAGCGGGCACCCATTCGGGCGGCACCGGAGTTCATCCGCTCGCACCACGCCACCGCGGAATGCGTGCGCAGGGCTTGCAGCACCTCCAGCAGCGCGGCGGCTTCCTTGCGGTCGAGGATGCGCGGCTTCGTCTGCTCCATGCCGAACAGGTCGGCACTCATTGGTAGGCCCGCCAATGGGTGCCATCTGAAGCATGCCCACATCGAGGGGCTATCGCTGTGAGTCCAAACACAAGGTTTGCAGTCGCCGGAGCCGCTGTCCTTCCTCCCCTATAGGGGGAGAGGAGGATTTCGGCGTCGAACGTCTCCGTTTTCGGCGTTTCTGGAGAATTTCGGCGTGAGGTCATGCAGTCCATAACCACCCCTCATTCAGGCCCAACACACCACGCGAGACAAGGCCCGTAATGGCGTCTCTGGCGCGTGATGTCCGTTTGTCGGTGGGGCAGGTCAGGCGGTTCGCACCAGCAATGACAGCGGCCTCCAATTCAATGCAGGGGCGTAGCGGTGGGGCTCCAGACTTGCCCGTCAATCCACCTTTGAACAGGTCACGGATGCCTTCATACACAAGGCGCTGATTACCACCCTGCGGCAACTTGGCCCGCTTCACTTCGGCGGCGCTTTCGTCTGGGCACACCACGCACGATGTCACCTGCTCGCCGTCGCTATCGGGTGCCAGTTCAACCACTCGCAGCTTGAAGGGGTGCGCTTCACCGTCGGCGCCGTCCTTGGCTTTCGCCACCTTCCATTGCCTGCGGTCGCCGTCGCGTGTCACTTCCACGGCAGCGTCCAGTGCAGCGAACAGCGATGAATGTCCGCGCAGGCCCTTGGTCGCATCCTTGCCACTGTGATGAACCGCCACCACCAGGCCACCCGTCAGCCGTTGCAGTTCCTTGGCAGCCTCAAGAATGCGGCCCATGTCCGCCGATGCGTTTTCGTCTGCCTCAGGTGCGGCACGGTTCAAGGTGTCGAGAATGGTGACTGCACCATTGCCAGCGCCACACACGGCAGCGGCCATGTCCGCCACGTCTTGCGGCTCGGTCAGCTTGAACGGTTGCAGCACCAGGCGCAGGGCATCGGGCAGCTTGCAGTTGTTCGCTTGCTCCCATGCTTCCACGCGCAGCCTGAAGCCCGCTTCACCTTCAAGGGCGCAATACACCACGGGTGCGGCGTTCACGCGGTAGCCGAACCATTCGCGGCCCTCGGCAATCGCGGCGGCCATGTCCAGGGTCAGGAATGACTTTCCCGATGAACTGGGGCCGTAGACACTGCCAAGGCCCAGCGCAGGCAGCACACCCCGGACACGCCACGCGAGCGGCGGTAACGCATGCAGGTCGGCACTGCCCAGCAGCTTGAAGCGAGGTTCAGGCTTTGACGGTTGCTGCGCATTCGACAGCAGCACTTCGAGCACGTCGGCCCCATCGCGCTGCGCGAGGTCGTTCACGTCGGCATTCAAAGGCCAGCCCTCTGGCATCGTCACGCACAAGGCGCCTACCTCGCGTGCGATGGCTTCGGCTTCTTCTTCCTTGCCCTTGTCAGGCACCACCACTAGTCGGGCCGATGCGTCACGCTGGCGCAGCTCCGCAGCCGCCGCGCGAACCCGGCCCCAACCGAAACACACCACCGCAGCGGCGCCGGTTGCCTTCCAGCATGCCCACGCCTGCCCGATGCCTTCGCATAGGTAGGCCGTCCCGCCTTGCTCCAATTCGCCCACGATGAACACGCCTGCCATCGGCGCGTCCTTGTGGTTTTGCTTGCCGGGCTTGCCCTCTGCCTTCAGCTTCGCAGCGACTTCGGGCGGGGCGATGTATTGCAAGCTCACCGGCTCGGTCTGGCCCATCGGCACCACCGGCACCACCAACCACCCGGCTCGATAGCCATGCTTCACCACTCGCAGGCCATCGGGGCGGCCTTGCTTGGCAATGATGTACGGGTGCGATTCGGTAGCGGTTTCGCACGCTGCCCATGCCTGCGCGGGGGACGGAACACGGCGGCCCGTATCGGTCGCCTGAGGCCCGGAGAGGGGCCGACCAGGCCGGCGCTGCAGGTGCGTGCTTTCGACGCCTTGGTGACCCTTCCAGCCGGCAGCGCGGGCCATGTGAATCAAGGTCCCGGCACCAATACCGCCTTCCGGCTTGATGCTGCGCCACACGCTGGCAACGTCGCGCTCGCTTTTGAAGTTCGGCGCGTTTGCGCTCCAGCTAATGGCGTCGTCTTCCGACAAGCCGGCTGCCTTGCCGGCCATCAGCACGCGCACCCAGCTTTCTCGGTCTGTGCCCGGGTCCAGAAACTGGAGTGCTTCGCGGGCATCCTGTGAGGTGTAAGGGGTGCCGTTACGCATCGGACAGCCTCAAGCTGCGGAGCAACCAAAAGGCCACGGCAGGTGGCAGCCAACCCCAGCAGGCCAGCGTCACGATGAATTGCTTTGTGCCGGTCTTCATCGCGCACCCCGCAGCAGTTGGCGACCCTTGGTGATGGCCTCTTGCGGCAAGCGATAGCGGGAAATGGTGCGGTCGGGCTTGTGCTCTGTCGGCGCCATTTCCGGCAGTGACAGCACCGGCCAGTCGAGGTCCTTGAGTTGCTGAACGGTCGCGGCCAGGCGCCAAGAGTGGGTGATGTCTTGCCACTCCGGATGAATGAAGCTCTCACCCTTCAGAAACTCAGCCAGCAGGCGGTCGGCGAGCGTTGCGCGATTCGGCAGCCCGGGAGAAAATTCGGGCGGGTCGATGAACGTCAGTTGCTCACCCAAGGCCCCGTCAGCCGGCAAGTTGTGCGGGGCCCTTTTCATACTGCCACCCCCATCAGTCGGCGCAGGTCTGCAACCTTCCAGGCCAGCCGACCATGCACGCGAACCGGGCGCAGCGGCCCGTCCTCATGACATGCCCAGCCGCGCAAAGTCTGCGGCTGTCGATTCAGGTGAAATGCAGCGGTCGCGGTATCGACAGCGGCGCGGGTTTCACGGTCGAGGGAGACAAAGGCCGGAGCTTTCTTGTCCCAGTGTGCGAGCGTTGCAGGGCTCGGGTGAGTCGCGGTGTTGTCCAAGGCTTAGTCCCAAAAACCCAGCAGCACAGGCCAGGTATGGAAACGAATCCTTGAACGCACAAACGGGCATCAACAAGCCTCCATGGCTATCGGTAAACAGTCCCGAAACCCTTACGAGTACTAGCTTTCCGGCCTGTTCCCTGGTGCACATCGTATGTGCGCCCGTCGCTTGTGCAATTTGTGCGGCTTGTGCACCGCGCTTGCAACTAATTCGGCGGCGTCCAGTGCTTTGCACTCAGTACGTGCGTGCGCAAATAGCCATCTGACGGATTGATATGGCTGGAGGTCAAGACGTTGTTTGCTTTACACCACCTCAGCAAGTGCGGGCGAATGCTTGCCCGGGTCGGGTTGCAGTTCATGGCGCGCATGCGCTTCCATTCAGCGGCGGCCTCGGCCTGAACGCGCATCTTCCATTGTTTGGGTTCAGCTGCTCCCGTAGGCGGCTGCGCTAGAACCGGTTCCGTTTCGGCCGTCCCCGTCGATGAAGGTGACTGAGGCACTCGCACTTCAACGTCGAAACGGCGAGCGAACGCGGTGAACTCATCGATGGTGAAGTAACCCTCCATCAATTGGCGACCCACCCTGTGATACGTGGGAATGCCAGAGACCTCGTCACGCGACGTAAGTTGGCCGGCAATGGACTGTTGTTCCAACAGCCTCGCCCATTGCTTGCGCGTCTCGTCGTTCAGTACCCATTGCTCAAAGATTCTGTTGCGCCATACCGCGATGAGCCGCCAGCCTTCGGGCGGAGACGCTGCGAACGCTTGGGCGTACTTCTCCCACTCGGGTTCCGGCAAAAGCGTGGCGACCTTCTGAGGGCCATCGGTAGAGTCGGGCAGCAACTTGATTGGTGGCAGGTGATGCCAGACACCATCATTCAGTTCGCGCAAATCCTGCTCGGTGAGCGAAACAGGGAAGTCGTTGCTCATGCCGCACCACTGCCACGCCAGCTTGCGGTCGGTCGCTTTCTTTTGAACGTAGGACAGCACGCTGGGTGTGCCCTCAGGTAACTCGGGGTGCAGTGCGTCTGCGATGAGCCCAGGCACGTCGCGCAGGTACACGCGCTCGGTCCCGGCCGGCAGGTGGATGGTTGTCAGCATTCACACCCCTTCAGGTGTCAGCCTTCACGGGGAGCCCCTGCCAGCCGGTGAAGGAATCCGGCTTGTCCCTCCGTCGAGGTAGGCAGGGGCAAAACGTCACTCGAACGAGACTTGCTCCGCCTTCACCAGCAGGCGTTGATGCAAGGCCCGTAACACCGCGAGTGATTTGTCTGAATCGGTGTTGTTGGGGAGCAAGGCAATTGCAGCCTCCACCAGCATGAGGTCATGCAGCGTGCCGTCCTCGATATGACTTGTCTCAGCCATTGGTTGACTCCGTCGTGCTGGAGATATTGAGCTTTGCTTTCGCCCCCCTATACCTCGGGTGCATCAACCATTCCTCGGCATCGCCTCGGCATGGGTCGCCATTGAGCCGCTCAGAAATAAGGTCTGCCATCCATCCCATGCGTAAGAGGCCGTCTCGAATGCGTTCTTGCTGCACTTCAATATGGCGGGAACGGACATCGGCGGGGTTGCCTCGCCACCCGTCGAACTCGTACGCGAAGTGTTCATCTAGCTCGTCGGCTAGGTAGGCGATTGCTGAGGCCAAATCACGCACCAGGTCAAGCTGGGTCGCTTCGGCTGAGGGTGTTGTGTCAATTACATTCTCACTAGCCATGATGTGCGGTCCTTTCAGGGTTGTGCACGTTGTGGTCAGGCCGGCCGGGTGTCTGAAGCACTCGGTTCGGCCGCTTTACCGCAGGGCCGCTGCGGTGCCGGTCGAGATTCAGGGGCGGGCGGGCTTAATCCTTTGTGGCGCCTTCTTGCGCGCGGCAATCAGCTTGCGGGCCATGTCGAATTCGACCGCCAAGTCCTGATAGGCGGCCTGTGTAGCCGGGTCGGCCAGCAATTCGCGCTTGATGTCTTTGAGTGCTTTCATGTTGGGGCTTCCGGTCGTTCAGGCCCGGGCTGCGGGCGGTTCAATCGGGGCGCGTTCAACCTGCATCGGCGCCGCCTTGAATCGCTGCTCTGCGTGCCACATGTCATAGGCGTTTTGTTCCGCCAGCCACAGCCGTGCCTCGCCGCCACGGTCTACGCCCAGCCATGCTTCTATGCGCAAGGCCATTTCAGGCGAGATAGCGGCGCGGCCGTTCAACACCCGCGACAAGGCCACGCGCGACACCCCGAGTTGCTGCGCAGCTTGCGTGACGGACAACTGAAGCGCTGGCAACACGTCATCGCGCAGCGTCAGTCCGGGGTGGGGTGGGTTGAACATGCGTGCCATGGTTCTTGCTCCTGCCTCAGTGGTAGTCCTGATAGTCCACAAGGACGGCATCAGTGCCGTCGAAGGTAAAGGTCATTCGCCAGTTGCCACTGACCCACACAGAGAAATGTCCTTTCAAGTCCCGCCCCTTCAACGGGTGCAGACCCCATCCCGGTAGGTTCATGTCCTGCGCCTTCGTCGCCGCATTCAAGCGGCGCAGCATCGCTGCCAATCGCTGCGCGTGGACAGCCTGAATACCGACCAGGCTGCCCCGCTCGAAGAATGATTTCAGGCCCTTGTGTCGGAACGACTTAATCACAATAAAGTGTATCGCATAGAGATACGAACATCAATGACTATCAACGGGCAACCACTGCCCGCAGGGCAACCGGCGCGGCGCTTTTCGCATCAAACGGCACCCCGGCCTGCTCAAGAATCCATGCCTCAATGCGCTCGTGATGCACGCGCAGCAAGTCCAGCGGGCGGCGCTTGTAATGCTTCTCTGCGGTGGCGCTCGGCTTGTGTCCCTGAATCTGCGCCACTACTCCAGCAGGTACTTCGAGCCACTCGGTCAAGCTGGCGAAGCTGCGGCGCAGGCCGTGCAAGGTCAGTCCGTCGAGGCTCGCAGCCATGCAGGCTTTGCGGTGGGCAATGTCGGGGTCCATCAAGCGGCCTGACTCGCTTACCTGGGCAGCGCTGCCGGCAGGGGCCGTAGTGCCACGGGCCGCGTGGTACCGCTCGCGGCGCTCGATGTGCTTCTGGTCGAGGCTGATAGTCCGGGCACTTGAAAAGACCCATTCATTGCGGCGTGGCAGGGCAGATAACAGGCTCCAGACGTATGGCGTCAGCGGGATTTGCCGTTCGCCTTCCACCTTGTCCCGAATGGTCACGCTCAGCCATTGCGTGTTCAGGTCGTCCCAGCGCAGCGACAGCACTTCGCCCGGGCGCGCACCCGTCATCAGGAGCGTTTGCAGATAGGTAGCGGTCACAGTGTTCGGAATGCCGCGTACTGCGTCAAACCATGCCTTCAATTGCCCGCGCTCTAGAACGTCATCCTTCGGCTTTGCCTTCCCGGCAGCTTCGCGTGCCTTCTTGGCGCTTGCGGCGGTAGGGTCCACCTTGTCCGACAGGTCGGATTCGGCGGCAGCCCAGCGCAGAAACGCTTTCAGCAGGCGCAGCGCCAGCCGCACGCGGGCCGGTCTGACCTTCGATTCTTCGATGGCCCACGCCTCTATCGCCTTGGCGTCGAGGTCCACCAATCGCATGGCCATGATGGGCGCCAACGGGCCGGGCTTGGTCACCACTCCAGACAGGCGCCTGCGTTCCTTGCCTCCCTCATGGGTCATGCTCAGATGGTCGGCATAGCTGCGCTCGCCCCAATGCGGTCGGCGCTCTGCGATGTACGTCGCCCATGCGGTGCCCACGGTCAGCGCCTGCGCAGCTTGCGCCACGGCGGCATCGTCGGCCTGGGCTTGTGCTTCGGCTTTCAGCCGTTCAGCGTCTTCGGCCTGTTGGCGCTCAAGGTCTCGCGGGTCGGTATTTTTGTCCACCAGCACCCGCAGGCGGTTTGCCTCTGCTCGGGCTTCTTCGATGGTCCAAGCATCAGGGTCGCCGATGGTTCGGCGTAGCGTCTTGCCCAACACCTTCGATTCAAAGACATAGGACTTGGCGCCAGCAGCGGTCACACGGACTCGCAGGCCCCGGGTCACGGTGTCGCGAAGGAATGCCTGCTGCTTGCCGTCCGGGCAGCGCAAAGCGGCAATAAGGCCCGCCGACAGGGCGTGCGGCTTTGCCAGGTCTATCGGTGCGTCTGTCTTGCGTCGTGCCATCGCTCACCCCGTCATGTAGCCACCATGTAGCCAGAAGGCCGGAATTTTGGCGAATTCCAATCAACGCCAAGGCTGTACGCTTCACCAGTGGTGAGGGCCTAGAGTGTTGATTTACATAGAGTGTAGGCATGCCGTTCAACACATGCAAACACTTTGACGTGTGGACTGTTAATCCGTAGGTCCCTGGTTAGAGCCCAGGTCGGGGAGCCAATAAACGCAAGGCCTCGCACGAAAGTGCGGGGCTTTTTGCTTTTTCGGTTTGACAGATTCAACGATTGAGTTCTTCGCCGTACAGGCGGTCAATCAGCCATCCCTCATCAAGGCTGCGCCCTTGATCTGCGCATGCAGTGCATCGCCGGGTTGCAGGTCCAGCGCGTCCAGACTGCGACTGGTGATGCGCGCCAGCAGCGTCCACTGACCTTGCTGTGCGCCGTGGCCGGCCCGCAGGCGCAGCAGCGCGGTGCTGGGCTCGCGCTGCACGCTGCCCAGCACCACCGGCAGCACGTTGAGGATGCTGGTCTCGACCGGCTGCTGCCGGGTGACGCTGACATCGCGGGCGAGGATGCGCGCGCGCACCGGCTGTCCCTGTAGGGCCGCCGACAGACCGACCCACAGTGAGCTGCCGTTGAACGCGATGCGCGTCATGCCGTGCAGCGTGTCGTGTTCGGCGACCTCGGCGGTGATCACCACGCCGGCGTCGTCGAGCCGGGCGAGTGGCAGGTCGGTGCGCGCCATCAGCTCGGTCAGCGGGCCAGCCGCGAGGACGCGCCCCTCGTGCATCAGCACCAGGTGGTCGGCGAGGCGCGCCACCTCGTCCATCGCATGGGTGACGTAGACAATGGGCAGTGCCAGTTCACCATGTAGGCGCTCGAGGTACGGCAGGATCTCGACCTTGCGCGCCGCATCCAGCGCGGCCAGCGGTTCGTCCATCAGCAGCAGCCGCGCGCCGGTGGCCAGCGCGCGGGCGATCGCCACGCGCTGCCGTTCCCCACCCGATAGCGTGGCCGGGCGCCGCGCCTGCAGGTGAGCGATCCCCAGCAGGTCGATGATGGCGTCGAGCGCGATGCGGTCACAGTCGCCTGCGGCGCGCCGGCGCCCGTAGTTCAGGTTGCCGCGCACATCCAGGTGCGGGAACAGCGCGGCGTCCTGGATCACGTAGCCCAGCGGCCGTCGGTGCGTCGGCACGAAGCAGCCGGTGGCATCGTCCTGCCAGACTGCGTCGTCCAGCACGACGCGGCCCGCGGCGCGATCGAGCCCGGCCAGCGCGCGCAGCACCGTGGTCTTGCCACAGCCCGACGGGCCGAACAGCGCGGTGATGCCCTGCGACGGCAGCGCGAGCGCGACATCGAGCTGAAAGTCGCGCCGCTGCAGGCGCAGGCGGGCGTCGATCATCGGGCGGGCTGCGCATCGTGGCGCACCGGTCGGTTGACCCCGTACAGCGTCACCAGCACCACCAGCGCGAACACCACCATGCCGGCCGCCAAGCGATGTGCTTCGGTGAATTCGCCCGCCTCGACATGGTCGTAGATCGCGACAGACAGCACGCGCGTCTGGCCCGGGATGTTGCCGCCGATCATCAGCACCACGCCAAATTCGCCCACGGTATGCGCAAACCCCATCACAGCAGCGCTCACGTAGCCGGGCTTTGCCAGCGGCAAGACCACACTGAAAAACGTGTCCAGGGGTGACGCTCCCAGGCTTGCTGCGACTTCAAGCGGGCGTTCGCCGATGGTTTCAAAGGCGTTCTGGATGGGCTGAACCACAAACGGCATGGAATAAAACACCGACGCGATGACCAGCCCGGCAAAACTGAAAGGCAAGACGCCCAGCCCGACCCATTGGGTGAGCTGCCCCAGTGGCCCATTGGGCCCCAGCGCGATGAGCAAATAAAAGCCAATCACGGTGGGCGGCAGCACAATCGGCAAGGCCACCAGAGCGCTGACGGGCCCCTTCCAGGCAGAGCGGGTGCGGGCCAGCCACCAGGCCAGCGGCGACCCCAACGCCAGCAGGATCACGGTGGTGACGCTGGCCAGTTTCAAGGTGAGCCATACGGCGCCCCATGCGGGGTCAAGCGCTGTCAGGGCATCACCTCGTAACCATAGGCTCGGATCAAGGCTTTGGCCTTTTCAGACTTTAGGTAGTTCAGAAGCGCCGCCGCCGCCATGTTGTCTTTGCCATGCTTCAGCAGCACCGCGTCCTGAATGATGGGGCGGTGCAGAGT
>JANXTP010000220.1 GCA_025352345.1 Burkholderiales bacterium
GCCCGGGGTAGCCCTGCGCCAGCGTCCACATCACCAGCTCGTGCCAGGATTCACCAGCACCCGCCTCGACGACCCAGGCATCGGCGCGTGCTTCGGCCAGCCGCAGGCCCATCACCTCGACTTTCAACACCACCTGCGGCATGTCGCGCGTCAGGATGATGTTGCTGCCGCCACCCAACACGAATTTCGGGGCGATCCCCAGCGTGGGATGATCGACCACACTGCGCACATCGGCATCGTCTGCAATACGCACCAGGGTGTGGGCCACGGCCGGCAGGCCGAAGGTGTTGTAGGTTCGAAGGCCGACGCCCGACTCGATGTGCATGGCAGAATTTTCATCGATCGCTGGTTCCATTTTTTGCGATGCCTCCAAGAAAGACCGCCCACCATGCCCAGCTTTGACACCGTGCTCGAACCCAACCTCGTCGAGGTGCGCAATGCGGTCGACCAGGCCAGCAAGGAAATCGGCACCCGTTTCGACTTCAAGGGCTCGTCGTCGAAGGTCGAACTGAAGGACAAGGAGCTGACGGTCTGGGCCGACAGCGACTTTCAGATCGCCCAGGTGATGGACATCGTGCTCGCCAAACTGGCCAAGCGCAGTGTGGATGTGCGCTATCTCGACCGCAGCGCGAAGATCGAAAAAATCGGCGGCGACAAGGTCAAGCAGTTGATCGTCATCAAGAACGGCATCGACAGCGAGACCGCGAAAAAGCTGCAAACCGCCGTCAAGCAAAGCAAGCTGAAGGTGCAGGCGGCGATTCAGGGCGACACGGTGCGCGTCACCGGCGCCAAGCGCGACGACCTGCAGGCCGCGATGGCGCTGATCCGCAAGGATCTGCCGGATTCGCCGCTGTCGTTCAACAACTTCCGCGATTGAGCGCCATGACGGTGGCTGCGCGCTCGGCGTTGCTGCCGTGGCTGGCCGCACTCGTCGGCACCGGCAGCGCCGGGGTGGCCTCGGCACAGAGCGTGTCCTACAGCGGCAGCATGGGAGACCGGGCCCTGCTGGTGATCGACGGCACGCCGCGCACGCTGGCTGTGGGCGCCACCCAGGGTGCGGTACGGCTGGTCAGCGTCAACCCGAACGCGGCGGTGGTCGAGGTCAAGGGCCAGCGCCAGACGCTGCCGCTCGGCGGTTCGCCGGTCAGCCTGGGCGGCGCCAACAGCGCCGGCGGCGGCACGCAGATCGTGTTGACCGCGGGCCTCGGGGGGCACTTCGTGACCGGGGGCAGCATCAACGGCCGGGCGGTCGAGTTCGTCGTCGACACCGGCGCCACGACGATCTCGATGGGCGAGGCCGACGCCGACCGCATCGGCCTGAAATACAAGAACAACCCGCGCTACACCGTCGGTACCGCCAACGGCAATGTGGCGGTCTACAAGGCCTCGCTGGACGTGGTGCGGGTCGGCGATGTGCAGGTCTATAACGTCGAAGCCGCGGTGCTGCCGCAGCAGATGCCCTTCATTCTTCTGGGCAACAGCTTCCTGACCCGCTTCCAGATGAAGCGCGAGAACGATCGCCTGACGCTGGACAAGCGGTGAAGCTCTCGCAGGTGTTGTACTCGCAGGGCTTCGGCGCACGGCGCGAGTGCGAGGGCCTGATCGTCTCCGGCTTCGTTCGCATCGCAGGCGAGGTGCACGACGATCCGTTCCAGGACGTCGATCCCCATGGCCTGCAGTTCAGCGTGCGAGGCGAACCCTGGCCGTTTCGCGAGAAGGCACTGATCGTGCTGAACAAGCCCGCCGGCCACGAGTGTTCGCAAAAGCCCAAGCACCACCCGAGCGTCTACAGCCTGCTGCCGGCGCCGCTGCGACGCCGCGATGTGCAGGCCGTCGGCCGGCTCGACGAGGACACCACCGGCCTGCTGCTGCTGACCGACGATGGCGGCCTGATCCACCGCTGGACTTCGCCCAAGCACCATGTGCCCAAGGTCTACGAGATCGGCTGCAAACACCCGGTGAGCGCCGAGCAGGTGCAGCAGCTGCTCGGCGGCGTGACGCTGGTCGACGATCCAGTGCCTGTGCGCGCGGCCACCGCCGAGGCCATTGGCGCGTTCAGCGGGCCGCAGCCACGGGACGCGGGCGAATTGCACGGTTTGCGCATGACCCTCACCGAAGGCAAGTACCACCAGGTCAAGCGCATGGTCGCGGCGGTGGGCAATCGGGTCGAGGCGCTGCATCGCAGCCGCTACGGCGCGCTGACGCTGCCTGACGATCTGGCACCCGGGCAATGGCGCTGGCTGGACGGGCCGCAGGTGGTGGTGCCTGTGGCGACACCGGCTCCGCTGGTTGCCTCGCCACCGCAATAATCGCCGCATGCTTGTTTTTCGTGGGTTCCACCACCCCGGTGTCGCACCGGCCTGCGCGCTGACGATCGGCAATTTCGACGGCGTGCACCGCGGGCATCAGGCGATGCTGGCGCTGCTGCGCAGCGAAGCGCAGCACCGTGGGCTACCGAGCTGCGTGCTGACCTTCGAGCCGCACCCGCGCGACCACTTCGCCGCGCGCAGCGGGCACCCAGAACGCGCCCCGGCGCGCATCTCGACGCTGCGCGACAAGCTCAGCGAGCTGGAGCGCTGCGGCATCGAGCAGACCATCGTCGTGCCGTTCAACGATGGCTTTGCCGCGCAATCACCCCAAGCCTTTATCGACGAGGTGTTGGTGCACGGCCTGCATGCACGCTATGTGCTGGTCGGCGACGATTTCTGTTTCGGCGCCAAGCGCGCCGGCGACTACGCGATGCTGGATGCCGCCGGCCAATCGCAGGGCTTCGACGTGGCCCGCATGCTCAGCTACGAGGTGCGCGGTCAAAGGGTGTCGAGCTCGGCCGTGCGAGAAGCGCTGGCCGCTGGCGACATGGCACATGCACGCACGCTGCTCGGGCGGCCTTACAGCATCAGCGGCCATGTGGTGCACGGCCGCAAACTCGGCCGAGAGCTCGGCTTTCGCACACTGAACTTGCGCTTTCCGCATGCACATCCGGCGGCGATGGGCATCTTCGTCGTGCAGGTGCACGGGCTCACCGCCGATTCCCAGCCCGTCGGCGGCGTCGCCAGCCTGGGCGTGCGGCCGGCGGTCGAGAACGCTGGCCGTGTGCTGCTGGAAACCCACTGCTTCGACTGGCCAAAGTCATTGGGCACCGAAGGCGGCTACGGCCGCTGCATCCGCGTCGAGCTGCTGCACAAGCTGCACGACGAACGGCATTACGCATCGATGGACGCGCTGCGCGCTGGCATCGCGCAGGACGAGGTCGATGCACGGACCTGGCTGGCCCGCGGCCCCTGAGACGACTGCGCTTCTCGACCGGTCGCTCGCCGGTCAAGCCCGAGGATCAACGGCAATCGCGGCACCGGACACCCGGTTCAGTGAACGCGGCCACCAGCGCAACGAAGCCGCACCGAACACGGCACCCAGCAGGGCCCCGGCGAGCACATCAAGCACGACGTGCTGCTTGATCGCCAGTGTCGAATACACGATGGCCAGGAACCACATCCCGTTCACTATTTGTAACCAAACGGGCGCATGGGTTTGCCTCAGCACGTGCCCGATCCAGATGACTGAAAACATCGCTGCGGCGACATGCATCGAAGGGCAGGCGTTGCCCGCGGCATCGACGCCCTGCAACATCGAAAAGCCGGCGTGGTTCGATACGTCGAAGCCGCGTTGGGCCACTTCGGTCGGCCAGAAATAAAAGCACGCCAGGCCGCTCAGGCACAGCGCGGCGATCCATATCCCATAGGTCAACAACGCCATGACGCTCAGTTGCAGGCCAGGCGCCATGCCGACGTAAAGCCACAACGACAGATAGGCCCACAAGGCCGAGGGCTGAAACGGGATCATCGCGTCGAGTGCGGTCTGCGGCATCACCGTGACCGCGTGAAGCGGATGCCGAAGCAGGTAGAAATACCCCATGAAGAACACAGCCGTTCCCGCAGAAATCCCGACCAGCTTCAACACCAGATGGCGGCGCAGACGCACAGCGATGGCAGTGGTCCAGGGTGTTTGTACGGTAGGAGGCATGGGCGCTTAAAAAAGTGCCGCAGCTTACAATGACAAGGTATTCACCCCACTGCCAGACGCCGCTTTTCTCTGTCTGAACCCCCTGATTTTCCCGGCACCAAACCCTTGAACGCGCAGTCTGAATTCGAGCATGAACTGGCAGCTTTGTTGGTGCAAGCGATCAACCTCGATCAAGCCAGCGCCGACATCGATCCAGACGCTCCGCTCTACGGAGATGGACTCGGTCTCGATTCGATCGATATCCTTGAAGTGGCCTTGGAGGTCTCGCGCCGGTACGGCTTCGAGCTGCGGTCCGACGACGAGAACAACCAACGCATCTTCGCGTCGCTGCGCAGCCTCGCAGCCCATGTCGCGCAGCACCGCACTCGCTGACGCGCCGATGTCGCCACGCGGCGTGGCCGTCGGCATCGCGGCAGCAGCTGTCTACGCGGTGCTGTCGTATGGGCTGATGGTGAGTTCGGCCGATCGTGCAGGGGTGCTGCTGGCGTGGATGGCGATTCCCTGGGGCCTGTCGCTGTGGACCGCGACCCGGCGGCGTCAGTGGCCCACCAGTGCCGGCCTGATCGCGCTGGGCCTCGCCGCGCTGCAGATCGCCGACCACGGCGGGGCCAGGGAGGTGCAGCGGCTTTATGTGCTGGAGCATGCCGGCATTCATCTGCTGTTGTGCGCCCACTTCGCACTGACCTTGCGGCCCGGCCACCTGTCGCTGATCGGTGGCATCGCGCAGCGCGTACACGGCAGCCTGAACGCCGACGTGGTCGCTTATTGCCAGCGGGTGACGCTGATCTGGGTCGCATATTTCCTGACCATGTCGATGCTGTCGGTCTGGGTTTACCTGGCGCTCAGCTGGCGCACGTGGTCGATGCTGGCCAACCTCATGACACCCGCGGCGATCGCGCTGCTGTTCGTCGGGGAACACGCGCTTCGCTACCGCCTGCATCCGGAGTTTGAACGCGCCTCGCTGATGGATGCGGCACGGGCCTACAGCCGGCCGGTACCGCGTTGAACGCCACAGCGCCAGCCGCGTGGCTGCCCGTGCTGACGCCGCGAGACCTCGAAGCGCCGATCGCCTGGCGCGCAGGCGTGCCCGTCAGTGGCCGGCAGTTCCTGGCCGACGCCTGTCATCAAGCGCAGCTCCTGCCAGTGCAGGGCTCGATGGTCAACCTGTGCGGTAACCGGTACCGCTTTGCGGTCGGGCTGGCGGCCGCGCTGTGCCGGGGGCACACCAGCATCCTGCCACCCAACGCACTGCCCGGCACCTTGTCCAGCTTGCACCGGCAGGACCCAGGCCGCTACGGTCTGAGTGACGACCGTTCCATGGCGTCCGACGTGCTACCGCTGCTTGACGCCGCACGCGACACAGTTCCACCGATCGAACTCGCGGTGCCTCGCATCGAGCCGACCCGCACTGCCGCGGTGTTGATGACCTCGGGTTCGACCGGCGTGCCGCAAAGTCACGCCAGGTCCTGGGGCTCACTGACGCTGAACATCCTGGCCTCGGTGAAGCGCGTGACCGAGGCCTTGGCGTGTCCGACGCTGTCGGGCCTGACCGTCGTCTCCACCGTGCCGGCACAGCACAGTTACGGCTTCGAATCCAGCGTGCTGCTGACCCTGCTCGGTGGGGCCGCGTTCGACGCCGGTCGCCCCTACTTTGCGGCCGACATCGCCGCTTCGTTGCAGCGCGTGCCGCGCCCACGGGCCCTGGTCACCACGCCGTTCCACCTGAAGATGCTGCTGCTGTCCGGGGTGTCGTTGCCGGTGGTCGATCTGGTGCTGTGCGCCACGGCTCCGCTGTCGCCGCAGCTGGCGCAGCAGGCCGAGCGGGCGACGCAGGGGGTGCTGCTGGAAATCTACGGTTGCACTGAAACCGGGCCGCTGGCAACCCGCCGCACCGTGCAGGGCGACGCCTGGCGCCTGCTCGACGGCTTGCACATCCACCGCGAGTCGTCCGGCGCGGACGGCACGCCCACCTTTGTCGTGCAGGGCGCTCATGTGCCGGCGCCCACGCCACTGGCCGATCTGCTGGCGCTCGACGGTGAGCAACGCTTTCAATTGCTGGGACGTGCCAACGACGTGATTCAGGTCGCGGGCAAGCGCAGCTCGCTCGGGCACCTGAATTTCCACCTCAACAGCATCGACGGTGTGACCGACGGCGCGTTCTGGCTGCCGGACGATGTGCCCGATGACGTGGTGCGCCCAGTCGCATTCGTCGTCGCACCGAAACTCAGTGCAGCGCAGATCCGGGCAGCCCTGCGCAGCCGCATTGATGCGGTGTTCGTTCCGCGGCGCATCGTGCACGTCCCCGAATTGCCACGCGACGCCACCGGGAAGCTGTCGGTACAAGCGCTTCGCGAGCTGGCGGGTACGTCGGCTCGCCTTCAACGATGAGCTGTGACATTTTCACCGTGCAACGCCACATCCCGGTGGATCACCCGGCATTCGTCGGGCATTTTCCGGGTCGGCCGCTGCTGCCCGGCGCGATGCTGCTGGCCGAGGTCATCGAGGCCATCCATCAGGTACCGACGATGGCGGCCGTCCTCGGACCCGCACCGACCTTGAGTGCCGCGAAGTTCCTGGCCCCGGTCGCACCGGGGAGTGACCTCATCGTCGAGCTGCAACGCGAGCGCAGCGGCTTGAATTTCGAGGTGCGCTGCGGCGCGGTGTCCGTGGCCAGAGGCCGTTTCGGCGACGGGAGCGCAGCATGAGCCGCCCGGCGGGCCACGCGCCGGATGAGGACTGGTCGCAGCGGCCCGAGCGCAGCAATGCCTTCGCGCTGAGCGTGATGCGCTGGATCGCGCTGCGTTGCGGCCGCACGGTGGCGCGCTGCGTGTTGCACCCGATCACGCTGTATTTCGTGTTGTTTGCACCAGTGCCACGCCAACATTCAAAGCGCTACTTGTCACGCGCGCTGGGTCGCGCCCCCGGGTGGACTGATATCTACCGACACTTCTACACCTTCACCGCCACGGTTCTGGACCGGGTCTACCTGCTGCATGGTCGGATGGATCTGTTCGACATTCGCCTGCACGACGAAGTGCAGGTCGATTCGGCCCTGGACGAAGGGCGCGGCGTGTTCCTGTTCGGCGCGCACGTCGGCAGCTTCGAGGTGCTGCGTGCCACCGGCGACAACACCCGCGAGCGGCGCATCGCGATGGTGATGTACCCCGACAACGCGCAGCTGATCAACCAGGCCCTGCGGGCGGTGGCACCGGTCTACCGGCCGTAGTTCATCCCGCTGGGGCGCCGCGGCTCG
>JANXTP010000224.1 GCA_025352345.1 Burkholderiales bacterium
CGAAAGCACTGCCATGACTGCCTCCACCTTCCTGCCCCGCCGCACTGCCATCGCCCTTGCCACCGCCACCGTCCTCGGCTTCGGTGCCGCGGGCACCTACCGCATGGTCCACGCTGAAAACACACCCAGCGTGCAAGCGCCGGTCGCCACGGCTGCCACACCCACGCCGGCCGGCCTGCCGGACTTGGCGAGTATCGCCAAGCGCTACGGCTCGGCTGTGGTCAACATCAGCGTCAGCGGCACCCGCAAGGTGGCAATGAATGGCGCTGAAGACGACAGCGAGGACGACAGTGCCGACGACGGCAATGGCGCATCCGGCAACACCGCGCCGCCGAACGGCGCCTACCAGGACTTCCTGCGCCGCTTCCAGCAGCAGTTCGGCGGCCTGCCTCCCGGCATGGCGCCGGGCACCCGGGTGCCGATGCGCGGCGAGGGCTCGGGCTTCATCGTCCAGTCCGACGGCGTGATCCTGACCAATGCGCACGTGGTGCACGGCGCGCAGGAAGTGGTCGTCAAACTGACCGACCGCCGCGAGTTCCGCGCCAAGGTGATCGGCGCCGATCCGAAGACCGACATCGCGGTGCTGAAGATCGACGCCAAGGACCTGCCGACGGTGGTGCTCGCCCCGGCCAAGCAGCAGCCGCAGGTCGGTGAATGGGTGCTGGCGATCGGTTCGCCGTTTGGCTTCGAGAACACCGTCACCGCCGGCGTCGTCAGCGCGGTCGGCCGTTCGCTGCACGACGACAGCGCGGTGCCCTTCATCCAGACCGATGTGGCGGTGAACCCCGGCAACTCCGGTGGCCCGCTGTTCAACACGCGCGGCGAAGTGATCGGCATCAACTCGCAGATCTACTCCCGCTCCGGCGGCTATCAGGGCCTGTCGTTCGCCATTCCCATCGACGTGGCGCAGCACATTGAACGCCAGGTGCTGGACACCGGCAAGGTGCGCCATGCAAGGTTGGGCGTCGCGGTGCAGGAGGTGAACCAGACGCTGGCCGAGTCGTTCAAGCTGCCACGGCCCGAGGGCGCGCTGGTCGCCAATGTCGACCCGAACAGCCCGGCGGCGAAAGCGGGCATCGAATCGGGTGACGTGGTGCTGGCAGTCAACGGCATGCCGATCGTCGACTCGGTCGATCTGCCCGCGATGGTCGGCCTGGCCCTGCCCGGCGACAAGCTGAGCCTGCAGTTGTGGCGTCAGGGTTCGCAGCGCACGGTGACCGCGACGCTGGCCGATGCGAAACCTGACGCCAAGGTCGCCCAAGTGGAATCAGAGACGACCGCGCCACACGGCCGCCTCGGCCTGGCGTTGCGCCCGCTGCAGCCCGAAGAGAAACGTGAGTCCGGCCTGGCCAGCGGCCTGGTGATCGAAAGGGTCACCGGCGCCAGCGAACGTGCCGGAATTCGGCCGGGCGATGTGCTGCTGGCCGTGAATGGCAAGGCCGTGGGCAGCGTCAGCGAGGCGCGCGAGGCGGCTGCGAAGTCGGAGAAATCGGCGGCCTTGCTGGTGCAGCGCGGCGAGATCAAGATCTACGTGCCGGTGCGGCTGGGTTGAAGCCGGGTGCGCGTTGAAAGGCGCGCGCCGGCTGTCATCAGTAACGCGATCAGTACAGCGTCTCGACGTCGCTGACCAGTTGATACCCGGCCCCGCGCTCGGTGACGATCATCACTGGGTGCGCCGGATCGGTTTCGATCTTGCGGCGCAGCCGCAGGATCTGCACGTCGATCGTGCGGTCGTAGACCTCGGCTTCGTGCAGGCGCGACTTCGACAGCAGCTGGTCGCGCGACAGCACCCGGCGCGGCGCACCGCACAGCGCGGTCAGCAGGCTGAATTCACCGTTCGACAACTCGACCACCACGCCGGAAGGGGATGTCAGACGGCGTGTGCGCAGATTCAGCTCCCAGCCAGAAAAACGAAACGCACGCCGCCTGTTGTCGCGCTCGGGCAGCGTCGCCTGTACCTGGTAGCGCCGCAGCACCGCGCGCACCCGGGCCAGCAGCTCACGCGGGCTGAAGGGCTTGGTCACGTAGTCGTCGGCGCCGAGTTCGAGGCCCATCACCCGGTCGGCCTCCTCGTTGCGGCCGGTCAGCAGCACGATCGGCACGGTGGCGCGCTCACGCAGTCGCTGTGCGAGTTGCATGCCGTCTTCACCGGGCAGCTTCAGGTCCAGCAACACCAGATCGATCGCCTCGCTGTCGATCAGCGCGAACAGATCGCTGCCCGACGCGCCAACGCTGACGCGCATCTCGTTGTCCTCGAGGTACTCACGGACCAGATCGCGGATACTGGGATCGTCATCGATGACGAGGATGTGCGGAGCCGTGTGGGAGGTCATGAATTCGGCGCTGTGCCGCTTCGGAAATGCAACGTGGAGGATCGTAGCGCGGCAGCGCCGATCCGAACCACGACCCGTGCGACGGCCGGTGACGCAGCGGCCCGATGGCCCCTGTTCCGATGACTGACACCACCGTTCCCGCCCCCACCCTGCCCCGCATCTGGCTGGTCGCCGGGCTGGCTGCGTTGTCGTTGATCACCGTCACCGCCGCCAGCCTGTGGCACCTGCGCCGTGAAGCGCTCACAAGCCAGGCGCGCGAGCTGTCGGTGCTGTCGCTGGCACTGGCCGACGAGCTCGAGCGCGGGTTGGAGAGCGTCGAGATCGGCCTGCAGGCGGTGCGGCTGGAGCTGCGCATCGGAGAGTTGCTGCCGGAGGCCGGCGAGATCGCCGGCAAGCGCTACCCACACGAGCTGAAGCTGCCACTGGCCAGCCAGCTGTGGGTCATCGACCGGCGCGGGCGGCTGCTCGCCGCATCGAGCCCGGCCTTGACGCCGAACCCTGCCGGTTTCGTGCCCGGCCTGCCGACGCTCAGCGACACCGACACCGCGCTGAGCATGCCGTTTCCGGACATCGCCACCGGCGCACCGTCGGTTGCGCTGGCGGTGCGCTACAACGACCATGAGGGCGCACTCGGCGGCTGGCTGATCGCGGCGCTGCCGGTCGAGGCCTTGCGCGGTGCGTTCTCCAAGGCGGCGCCGACCACCGACGCGCGGATGGCGGTGTTCCGCGCCGATGGGGTGCGGCTGGCCGGCTCGCTGTCGCACCTGCCCGTTGTCGGCGTGTCCGAAACACTGCAACCTCCCGGGCCCGAACGCCACCACGATGTGCGGCTGCTCAGCGATGGCCGCGAGCGCCTGATCGCCGAGCGCGTGCTGCCGCGCTTCGGTCTGACGCTGGTGCTGACGCGCGATGTCGAGGCCGCGTTGGAACCGTGGCGCGACGTGGCATGGCTTGCCTCGTCGGGCGTGATGCTGCTGCTGGCCGGGCTGGTGGCCGCAGCCCACCGCGTCGCGCGTGCCGAACAGCGCCGGCAGGACTCGCAGGCGGCCCTGCAGACGCAGCTGTCACGCACCAACAAGCTCGAGTCGCTGGGCACGCTGGCTGGCGGTGTGGCCCACGATTTCAACAACGTGCTGGCCGCCGTGCTGGGATATGCCGAAATGGCGCGGCAGGGCGCGGCCGATGACAGCCGGCAGGCTCGCCAGCTCGACCAGGTGCTGCGCGCTGCGCTGCGCGGCAAGTCGCTGGTCGAGCGCATCCTGTCGTTCAGCCGCAGCGGTGCGCGCAGTGCGACCGTGTTCGAGGTGCAGCCCATCATCGACGAGGTGCTGGGCCTGTTGGCCGCCTCGCTGCGCCACGGCGTGGTGCTGGAGAGCCGCTTCGACGCGCCCGGCATGCGGCTGCGCGGCGACGCGACGCAGGTGTTCGAGGCGGTGATGAACCTGTGCACGAATGCGATGCAGGCGATGCCCGAGGGCGGCACGCTGACCGTCTCCACCGCGCGCCACGCGGTGCGTGAAGTGCAAGCGGTGTCGCACGGTCAGCTCGAACCCGGCGACTACCTCGCCCTGAGCGTGGCCGATGAAGGCGCAGGCATCGCCGCCGACGTGATGGACCATTTGTTCGAGCCCTTCTTCACCACCCGCCGCGAGCACGCCGGCACCGGCCTGGGCCTGGCGGTGGTGCACGGCGTGGTCGCCGAATTCAGCGGCGCGATCGATGTGCAGAGCACGCCTGGAACATCCAGCGCCGGCGCCCGCTTCACGATGTACCTGCCGGAATCGCACGATGCGCTGGCCCCCGAAGCCACAACGCCTGCCGACACACCGATCGGCCGCGGCCAGACCTTGTTGGTCGTCGACGACGAGCCGGCGCTGGTCGAACTGGCCGAAGAGCTGCTGGCCGAGCTCGGCTACGAGCCCGTCGGCTACACCGACCCGAAAGCCGCGCTGGAAGCCTTGCGCAGCGAGCCCGACCGCTACGACGCACTGCTGACCGACGAGGTGATGCCCGCGCTGACCGGCACCCAGCTCACCGAGGCGCTGCGCGCCTTCGCGCCGCAGTTGCCGGTGCTGCTGGTCAGCGGCTACGGCGGCCCCCAACTGGCCGCCCGCGCCGCCGCCGTCGGCGTCACCCGCGTGCTGGCCAAGCCACTGCAGCGCGGGGAGCTGGCGCAGGCACTGGATCAGCTGTTGAGTTCAACGAAGACCGGTTGATGCGGGGCTGACCACCCTCACATCACCGTTGCGTGCGGATGCTGCGGGTGATCCAGCGTATCGGCGATCAGGCGCAGCGCGGCGTCGCAGTCGTCGCGTGCGAGCGCTCCGCCCAGGCAGATGCGCACCGCGTCGGGCGGGTCGCCATCGGTCGAGAAGGCGGCACTGGCGACCACCGCCACGCCCTGGCTGCGCAGGAACGAGGCGAACTCGACCACCCCCCAGGTCGCTGCCACCGGCAACCACAGGTGGAAGGCTTCGGGTTGCGCCTGGATGTCGTGATGCGCCAAGTGGCGCGCGGCCAGCGCCTGCCGCGCTGTCGATTCGGTGCGGATGAACTGCAGCACCGCCTCAGCGGTGCCGTCGGTGATCCAGCGGGTGGCCACCGCATTGGTGATCGGCGAGGCCATCACCGTGGTCGCGCGCAGCGCACCGGCCAAGCGCTGCGACTGCCGCTCGTTCGGTGAGCAGACGAAGGCGGTGCGCAGCCCGGCACCCAGGCATTTGCTCAGGCCGCTGACGTAGTAGGTCAGGTCAGGCGCCAGCAGCGCCAGCGGGCGGGCGGCGGCGCGCGGCAGCATGCCGTAGGCGTCGTCCTCGATGATCGGGATGCTGAAGCGCAGCGCGATGTCGGCGAGCGCTTCGCGGCGCGAGCGGCTCAACGTCAGCGTGGTCGGGTTCAGCATCGTCGGGTTGCAGTACAGCGCCTTCGGCTTCAGCGTCTTGCAGGCCTGCTCGAAGGCCGATGCGCTGGGGCCTTCATCGTCCAGTGGCAGCGCATGCAGCACCACGCCGAGCTGAGTGGCGATCGCCTTCAGGCCGGGGTAGGTCAACGATTCGACACAGATCAACTCGCCGGGCCGCGCCAGCTGCGACACCAATGCTGCCAGTACGCTGTGGATGCCCGGGCCGACCAGCACGCGCGACGCATCGCAATCGGGCAACAGCGGGCGCAGCCAGTGCACCGCCGCGGCCTTGTCCTCGGGGCTGCCACCGAAATCCTGGTAGCGCAGCAGCGCATTCAGGTCGGCGTGCGCCAGCACGTCGGCCGCGCTGTCGCGCATGCGCGACAGCAGCGCCGGGTCCTGCGGCTCGGGCGGCAGGTTCATCGTCATCTCGGCCGCGCTGCCACCGCGCAGCGGCAGCGTGGGCGACGAGCCGCGCACCGTCGTGCCCATGCCGGGGCGCGAGGTGATCAGCCCGCGCTTGCGCGCCTCGGCGTAGGCGCGCGCCACCGTCGTGTAATTCAGCCCGAGGTCACTGGCCAGTTCACGCAGCGTGGGCAGCCGGTCGCGGGCGGCCAGCCGGCCGGCGCGCAGGTCTTCGGCGATCAGGTCGGCGATCTGCAGGTAGGCCGGCTGGTCGCTGGTCTGCAGGCGTCGCAGCCAGTGGCTGGTCGGCTTGTTCATGGTCGCGACGGCAATTGATGGCAAGGCATGGTGGCAATTGATCGCATCGTCCGTGCCACCTCGGGCCGACTGGTGCCGCTCATTTCGCCCACAGCCGGTGCGTCAGAGCCACTTGATCGGATGCGTTGATTGCAGGTCGTGGCCCCGTGATGGTGCGATCCACTTTGCTGAGGCAAGGGACTGGGGAACGTGCCGGGCTGCATCGCAAAAAAATAGTCGCCCGCCAGCGAGCACCGCCGCGACTTGATCGCAAGTTGATCGCTTTGGGCACCCCAGCTGATGGCACAGCGCATGCACTGAGGTTGCAGCGCGCAATGGTTGCGCTGCATCCAACCCGCGGAGAATCCCCATGCCCAAAGTCACCAAACCCGCCAACGCCAAGGGCGACTTCCTTGTCGACTACGAAGAGAAGGTCTTCGAGGACGTGAAAGCCGAACCGGGCGAGAAGGCGCTGGTCACCTTCCACACCGTGGCCTTCGAAGGTTCGATCGGTTTCGTCAACATGCTGCAAGCCACCCGCCTGCAGCGCAAGGGTTTCGAGACCTCGATCCTGCTGTATGGCCCGGGCGTCACGCTGGGCGTGCAACGCGGCTTTCCGAAGCTGGGCGACGAAGCGTTTCCCGGTCACCAGAACTTCAACAACACGCTGACCAAGTTCATGGCCGAGGGTGGCAAGGTCTACGCCTGCCGCTTCGCATTGCAGGCGCTGTACGGCCACGGCGAAGGCGCTTTGATCGAGGGCATCCTCCCGATCAACCCGCTGGACGTGCTGGACATCATCTTGCTGCACCGCAAGGCCAACGCGTTCATCCTCGACACCTGGACGCTGTGAAACCAGGCTGGCGAACACCATGAGCAGCGCGCCCCCCACCGTCCGCGCGGCGGCCGTCCAAATTGCACCCGATCTGGTGCGACCTGCAGGCACGCTCGAGCGCGTGCTGGGCGCCATCGACGAGGCGGCTGACAAGGGCGCGCAGCTCGTGGTGTTCCCTGAAACCTTCGTCCCGTACTACCCTTACTTTTCCTTCGTGCTGCCGCCGATGCTGCAGGGTGCGCCGCACCTGCGGCTGATGGAGCACGCGGTGGTGGTGCCGGGCCCGGTGACGCAAGCGGTGTCCGACCGAGCACGGGCGGGCCACATCGTCGTCGTGCTGGGCGTCAACGAGCGCGATCACGGCAGCCTCTACAACACCCAACTGGTGTTCGACGCCGATGGCGCGCTGATCCTGAAGCGCCGCAAGATCACGCCAACGTACCACGAGCGCATGGTCTGGGGCCAGGGCGACGGCGCCGGGCTGAAGGTGGTCGACAGCGCGGTGGGCCGCATCGGCGCGCTGGCCTGCTGGGAGCACTACAACCCGCTGGCCCGCTATGCGCTGATGGCGCAGCACGAAGAGATCCACTGCGCGCAATTCCCCGGCTCGATGGTCGGCCAGGTGTTCGCCGACCAGATGGCGGTGACGATCCGCCACCATGCACTGGAATCGGGTTGCTTCGTCGTCAACGCCACCGGCTGGCTGACCGAGGCGCAGATCGCCTCGATCACGCCTGACATCGGCCTGCAGAAAGCGCTGCGCGGCGGTTGTCACACCGCCATCGTGTCGCCCGAGGGCAAGGACCTGTGCCTGCCACTGACCGACGGTGAAGGCATCGTCTATGCCGACCTGGACATGAGCCTGATCGCCAAACGCAAGCGGATGATGGATTCGGTGGGCCACTACGCACGGCCCGAGTTGCTGAGCCTGCTGATCAACGACCAGCCGGTGGCGGCGATGCGCCCGATGCGCGTGTCGGACACGCCTTCGGCGGCGAGCAACGACGATCAACCCTCGCTGTGGTCTTCGGACCGCGACGGTTCCAAGGGGACCGCATGAGTTCGACGCCTTCGAGCCGCGCGCCATCGGCTGCCAGCCGGCAGCTGATGACCGAGCTGCAATCTTTCGGCCTGCGCCTGGCCGACCCGACGGCGGCGAACGGTGGAGTCGCCAGCCGCAAGGGCGGCGCCGGGCCATCCGACCACAAGGCCGTGACGGTCGACGGCCACACCATCATGGTGCCGGTGCACACGTCCAGCGCATGGACCTCGCCGTTCATCGCGCAGGCGCCCGACGCGCAAGGCCGCAGCGCGCTGATGCGCGGGGCCATTCCGATCGCCAGCCTCGAATTCCCGAAGTCGCCGCGCTTTTATGAACTGAGTACCGCCGACGGCATTCCCTATTCGCACATCGCGACGCTGCACGGCTCAGACGTGCTGGCGACCACCGTGCTGCAGAACTGCATCCGCTACGAGAGCCGCAAGAAGACCTGCAAGTTCTGCGCGATCGGCCAGTCACTGGCCGCAGGCCGCACGATCGCGCACAAGACACCGGCCCAGCTCGCCGAGGTGGCCGCGGCCGCGGTGCGGCTCGATGGCGTCAAACACATGGTGATGACCACCGGCACGCCGAACGCCACCGACCGCGGCGCGGCGGTGCTGTGCGACAGCGCGCGCGCGATCAAGGCTGCGGTGAACCTGCCACTGCAGGCGCAGTGCGAACCGCCGGACGATGACCGCTGGTTCGAGCACATGCGCGATGCCGGCATCGACACGCTGGGCATGCACCTGGAAACCGTGACGCCCGCAGTGCGCGAGCGCGTGATGCCAGGCAAGTCGAGTGTGCCGATCGAGCGCTACCTGCAGGCGTTCGAAGCCTCGGTTCAGGTGTTTGGTCGCGGACAGGTCAGCACCTACATCCTGGCCGGGCTGGGCGACACGCCGGAGGCGATTCTGTCGATGTCAGGCCAACTGCTCGCACTCGGCGTCTACCCCTTCGTCGTTCCCTTCGTGCCAATCAGCGGCACGCCGCTCGAAGACCACCCGGCGCCGAGCGCGGACTTCATGAAGCCGCTGCTCGAACAGCTCGGTGCGATGGTGTCGGTAGCGGGGCTGCGCTCGGGCGACATCAAAGCCGGCTGCGGCAAGTGCGGTGCGTGTTCTTCTTTGTCGGTGTACGAGACCGCAGCGGTCTGAATCGCTGGCGTTTCAACGGAGCAACCCCCATGCTGACCCTGGACCGGATCTGCGACGAGACCCACGCGTTCGTGCCCTGCGACTACCGCATCAAATGGGCCGACGGTGCCTGGGAGCGGGAAGAAGCACGCAAGCTGCGGCGCGCGGTGTTCTGCATCGAGCAGGGCGTCTTCGCCGGTGACGACACCGATGCGATCGACGCCCATGCGCAGCCGCTGGTCGCGGTGTCACAGGTGGGCGGTCAGCCGGACCAGGTGGTGGGCACGGTGCGCATCCACACACACCCCGATGGCGAGGAGCCCGGCCTGTGGTGGGGCTCACGGCTGGCGGTGCACCCGGCCTTCCGGCAGCAGGGCAAGCTGGGCGCGACGCTGATCCGCCTCGCGGTGTCGAGCGCCCATGCGCGGGGCGCCAGCGTGTTCCTGGCCCATGTGCAGGGGCAGAACGTGCCGCTGTTCCGGCGCCTGCACTGGCGGCTGCTCCAGGAAGAAACGCTGCATGGGCGGCCACATGCGCTGATGCAGGCCGACCTGGATCACTACCCGCCTTGTCACGACCCGCTGTGGGGCCTTTCTACACAGAGCGTGGCGACAAGTCGGAGCTCGGCGTGACGCGACAGGCTTTGCCGGTGATCGACGAGCTGTCGCTCGACGACATCACCGCCGCCCTGCTGCGCGGACGTGGCCTTGCCCACAAGCGCGACATCTCGGATGTGGTCGGCATGCTGCAGAAAGCGTTGCCTGCCGCGGCGACCGGCGAGGTCGAATCGGTCCCGATCGGCGACGACTGCGCGGCCATTCCCGATGGCGACGGCTTTCTGCTGTTCGCGATCGAAGGCTTCGTCGAGGACTTCGTCGCCCGCTTGCCCTGGTTTGCCGGCTACTGCGGTGTGATGGTCAATGTCAGCGACATCTATGCCATGGGCGGCCGGCCGATCGCGGTGGTCGATGCGCTGTGGAGCAGCGGCAGCGAATCGTCGCAGCCGCTGCTCGAAGGCCTCTGCGCCGCCTCCCAACGCTACGGCGTGCCGATCGTTGGCGGGCACACGAACAAGCAAAGCGAACGCGGTCAGCTTGCGGTGGCCATCCTGGGCCGCGCGAAGAAGCTGCTGACCAGCTTCAATGCGCGGCCCGGTGACCGACTGGTGATGGCCATCGATCTGCGTGGCGACTACGAGGAACCGAACCCTTACTGGAACGCCTCGGCCCATGCGCCGGCCGAACGGCTGTGTGCCGATCTGGAGGTGCTGCCGGGGCTGGCCGAAGACGGCCTGTGCGATGCAGCCAAGGACATCAGCATGGCCGGTGCGATCGGCACCACGTTGATGCTGCTCGAATGCTCGCGGGTCGGTGCGGTGATCGACATCGATGCGATTCCACACCCCGATTTCGACGCACCCCAGTCGATCGGCATGGGCGCACCGCTGCTGCGCTGGCTGCAGGCTTTCCCAAGCTACGGCTTCGTGCTCAGCGTGCGACCGGAGCAAGTCGATGCGGTGCGGCAGCGCTTTGCCGCGCGAGGCATCGCGAACGCCGTCGTCGGCACCGTCACTCGCGACCCGCAGGTGGTGCTGCGTCGCGGCCATGAGAACTCGCTGCTGTGGGATGTGTCCTCGCAGGCGTTGATCCTCCCGCAGCGCACCGCGGAAGTTGCGCATGCGTGAGCACGTCACGAGCGCCGCCAGCAGTCGGCCCTTGCGACTCGGGCTGCTGACCCATTCGGTGAACCCACGCGGCGGTGTCGTGCACACGTTGGAGCTGGCACATGCGTTGCACGACGCCGGTCACGAGGTCACGGTCATGGCACCAGCACTGCCCGGCCAGACGATGTTTCGGCCGGTGCGCTGCGAGTTGAATCTGCTGCCCATACCAACGCCTGCAAAGACGGCTGAGCCGCAGGATCTGTTTGCCACGGTCAGCGCGCGCATCCACGCCTGTGAGCGTCACCTCGAACGCCGGTTGCAACACCTCACGTTCGATGTGCTGCACGCGCAGGACCCCATTGGCGCCAACGCGCTGGCAACCATGCGCGAGCGCGGGCTGATCGGTGGCTTTGTGCGCACGGTCCACCACCTCGACACCTTCGACGATGTCCGGCTGATGGCCCGCCAGCGGCGTGGCTTCGAAGCGGCACAGCAGGTGCTGTGCGTCAGCCAGCTGTGGTGCGATGTGCTGCAGCGCGACCACGGCATCACCGCGGCGCTGGTGCACAACGGCATCGACTGCCAGCGCTACACGCGGGGGGCCGATGCAAGCGATGCGCAGGTCACAGCGCGCTACGGCCTGCGAGGCGGTGTGGGCGGTGGCGTGGGCGCGCCGGTGTTCTTGTCGGTCGGCGGCATCGAGGCGCGCAAGAACACCGTGCGGCTGCTCGACGCGTTCATCGCGTTGCGTGAACAGATGCCCAACGCGCAATGGGTGATCGTCGGCGGCGCCAGCCTGCTGAACCACGACGCCTGCGTGGCTGCATTCAACGCACGCTTGGCCGACAGCGGGCTCACCATCGGCCCGGGCCAGGACATCGTGGTGACCGGCACCGTCGCCGATGACCACATGCCTGCGCTGTACCGCGCGGCCGACGTGCTGGTGATGCCGTCGCTGCGCGAAGGCTTCGGCCTGGTCGTGCTGGAGGCGCTGGCCTGCGGCACGCCGACGGTCGTCTCGGACGTTGCGCCCTTTACCGAACACCTGAGCGATGCCGACTGCTGCTGGTGCGACCCGCTCGATGCCCTGTCTATCGCCGACGCGATGCGCCGCGCCTTGGCACCCGAGCGCGCACTGGCGCTGGCGCAGCGCACGCCCGAGGTCTGCCTGCGCCACAGCTGGGAGGCCAGTGCGGCACGGCACGTCGCGCTGTACCGCGCCCGTGCGGCGCAGGCCCAGCGGCCGGCAGCGCTGCCGGCCTGACACCCCTTTTCAAGACCGGAGTTGTTTCATGCCCGCCATGCATTTCCAGTTGCGCTGGCCCGACGGCAGCGAAGCGCGCTGCTATTCGCCGTCGCTGGTCATCAAGGACTATTTCCAGCCTGGCACCGCCTACCCGCTGCTGCTGTTCATGGCACAGGTGCGCGAGGCGCTGAACATTGCTTCCGAACGGGTGCGGGCCAAGTACGGCTTCGCCTGTTCGCAGGCGATGGACCAGCTGGGCCGCATCGAGCACATCGCCAGCCGCTTCGCCGAGCAGCCCGACGCGCAGGTCGAGGTGCTGGCTTTTGACGAATGACCGCGCAGCCTCCGCTCGCGCAAGGAGACCTCATGTCCACCCCTGAACACCACAGCGTCGTCATCGTGGGCGCCGGGCAGGCCGGCCTGTCACTCAGCTATTTTCTGAAGCAGCGCGGCATCGATCACCTGGCGCTCGAAAAGCGCTCGCCGGTGCACACCTGGCGCACGCAGCGCTGGGATACCTTTTGCCTGGTCACACCCAACTGGCAGTGCAAGCTGCCGGGCTGGGAGTACCGCGGCGACGACCCGCACGGCTTCATGAAGCGTGATGAACTGATTGCCTACCTGGAGGGCTTCGTCAAGCATGTGGACGCGCCGGTGCGCAGCGGCGTCACGGTGCAGCGGGTGTCACGCCGGGCGGGATTCGGCCACAGCGGCGGCTTCGACATCGCGACTTCACAGGGCCACTACACCGCCGATCAGATCGTGGTGGCGTCGGGCGGCTACCACCAGCCGATCATCCCGCGGCTCGCCGAACGACTGCCCGCCTCGGTGCTGCAGATCCACTCCGAGCAGTACCGCAACCCCGGCGCGATGCCGCCGGGCAAGGTGCTCGTGGTCGGCAACGGTCAATCAGGTTCGCAACTGGCTGAAGACCTGCACCTGGCCGGCCGCGAGGTGGTGCTGGCCACCGGCGACGCGCCGCGCTGCGCCCGCTTCTACCGCGGCAAAGACGTGGTCGACTGGCTGGCCGACATGGGCTACTACGACATGAGCGTGCACGAGCACCCGCTGCGCGAGGGTGTGCGCGACAACACCAACCACTTCGTCACTGGCCGTGATGGTGGGCGCGACATCGACCTGCGGCAGTTCGCACGAGAAGGCATGGCGCTTTATGGGCAGTTGATCGGCCTGGAGGACGACACGTTGATCTTTAACCCCGACCTGCGCCACAACCTCGACCATGCCGACCGCATCTACAACGGCATCAACGCGTCGATCGACAAATACATCGAGAAAGCTGGCATCGTTGCGCCACCGCCTTCGGTCTACACCCCGGTGTGGGAGCCTCCAGCCGAACGCACGCGGCTGAAGCTGCGCGACTCGGGCATCGGCTCGGTGATCTGGTGCATCGGCTTCCAGCCTGACTTCGGCTGGCTCGATGTGCCGGTTTTCAGCGGCCGCGGCCAACCTGGGCATGTGCGCGGCGTCACCGCAGAAGAA
>JANXTP010000260.1 GCA_025352345.1 Burkholderiales bacterium
GCCCCGCAGGCGGGCTGCCACTCAGCCGCATAAACACCAACCTCGAACCGCCTCCAGGCTCATTCCTCACTGGAATCACGCGCCCGGCCCCAGGCTCATACCTCGTTGGACAAGACTAATACTTGACGTGGAAAATATCAACGTATAAGATCCGCTGGCTGGGCTTTGAGCGCATCGCTCCGCTGATTTATTTCCATCCTTGATGACGGAGTCACCCCATGGCAGTCACACGCCCATCTTCCGAGCAGGTCAAGGCCGTTGCCTTGAGTCTTGGCATTCATCTCGACGACACCAAGGCAGAGGCCTATCGGGTTTTGCTGCAACCCAACTTCGATGCCTACGACATCGTCGACGAACTGCCCGACTACCTGCCGGCGGTGAAATACCCGCGCGGCAAGTCGTACAAGCCCACGGGCGAAGAAAACAAGTATTCCGCGTGGTACGTGAAAACCACGATCACCGGCGCCTCGGGCGGCAAACTCGCGGGCAAGACCGTGGCCATCAAGGACAACGTCTGCGTCGCCGGCGTGCCGATGATGAACGGCTCACCGACGATGGAAGGCTTCGTGCCGACGATCGACGCGACCATCATCACGCGGCTGCTCGACGCGGGCGCCACGGTCGCCGGCAAGGCGGTCTGCGAACTGTTCTGCTTCTCCGGCGGCTCGCACACCAGCGCGAGCGGGCCAGTGCACAACCCGCTGCGGCATGGCTACTCGGCCGGCGGATCGTCGTCCGGCAGCGCAGCGCTCGTCGCGGCCGGCGAGGTCGATCTGGCGATCGGCGGCGACCAGGGCGGTTCGATCCGCATGCCGGCCTCCTATTGCGGCATCTACGGCATGAAGCCGACCTGGGGACTCGTGCCTTATACCGGCGTGATGCCGATCGAAGTGACCATCGACCACACGGGCCCGATGACGTCCAACGTCACCGACAACGCGCTGATGCTCGAAGTGCTCGGCGGCCCCGACGGGCTCGACCCGCGCCAGCATGCCGGGCAGGCCGCGAAGGCCTATACCGAGCTGATGAAGGGTGGCGTCAAGGGCATGAAGATCGGCGTCGTCAAGGAAGGCTTCGGTTGGCCGCAGTCGATGCCCGAGGTCGATGCCAAGGTGCGCGAGGCAGCGCAGCGTCTGGCCAAGCTGGGCGCGACCGTCGTCGAGGTCTCGGTGCCGATGCATGCCGTCGGGCCGGCGATCTGGCTGCCCATCGCCGCCGAAGGCGCGACCCAGCAAATGATGAAGGACAACGGCTACGGCTTCAACTACAAAGGCCTGTTCGACACCGCGCTGATCGACTATCACAACGGCTGGAGGAAGCGTGCCGACGAGCTCTCCGAAACGCTCAAGCTCACGATGGTACTGGGCGAGTATTTCCTGCAGAACTACACCGGCCACTACTACGGCAAGGCGCAGAACCTGTCGCGCCAGTTGAAGCAGGCCTACGACACCGCGCTCAGCGATTTCGACCTGTTGCTGATGCCCACGCTGCCGCTCACGGCCACGCCGATCCCGAAGCCCGATGCGCCGCTCGAGGAAGTCATTCAGCGCGCCTTCGAGATGCTGGCCAACACGTGCGTTACCGACATCACCGGCCACCCGGCCATGAGCATCCCCTGCGGTATGGTCGACGGCCTTCCGGTCGGGCTGATGCTGATCGGCAAGGACTACGACGAGGGCACGATCTATCGCGCCGCCCTCGCATTCGAACAGTCGGGCGACTGGAAGACTTTTTGAACGCCCGCGCGAAGCGCAAAAGTACCCGTCACCAACGAAGGAACTGATTCATGGATCGTCGCCAATTCATCAAGACCTCCGGCTACGCCGCCGTGACCACCGGCTCGGGCCTGTTGCTGCCGACTTCGGCCTTCGCTGCCGACGACATCGCCGTCGGCAGCATCCACGATCTGTCCGGCGGCCTCGACATTTACGGCAAGCCGATGCTCGATGCGCTGACGCTGGCCATCGAAGAGCAGAACGCCGCTGGCGGTCTGCTCGGCAAGAAGGTGCGGCTCGTCAGCTACGACCCGCAATCGAACATGCAGCTCTACACGCAGTTCGCGCAGCAGGCGGCGCTGAAGGACAAGGTTGCGGTCGTGATGGGCGGCATCACCTCGGCCTCACGCGAGGTGATTCGCCCGGTGCTCGGCCGCGCGAAGACGCTCTATTTCTACAACACGCAATACGAAGGCGGCGTCTGCGACCGCAACATCTTCTGCACCGGCGTGACACCGGCGCAGACGGTCGGCAAGCTCGTGCCGTACGCGATGAAGAAGTGGGGCAAGAAGATCTACGTCGTGGCGGCCGACTACAACTATGGCCAGATCACCTCGCAATGGGTGAAGAAGTTCGCCCAGGAAAATGGCGGTTCGACGGTCGCGATCGAGTTCTTCCCGCTCGATGTCACCAACTTCGGCCCGACCATCTCGAAGATCGAGGCGGCCAAGCCCGACATGCTGTTCTCGGCGCTCGTCGGCGGTGCGCACATCTCGTTCTATCGTCAGTGGGCGGCGGCAGGTCTCAACAAGAAGATTCCGCTCGCCTCGTCGACCTTCGGCGTGGGCAACGAACAGATCGTGCTGTCGGCTGAAGAAGCGAATGGCTATCTGCTCTCGTACAACTATTTCCAGAGCCTCGCGACACCGGGCAATACGGCGTTTCTTCAACGCTTCCACAAGCGTTTCGGCGCCGACTATCCGAACGTCACCGAACTCGCCTGCGGCACCTATCAGGGGTTCAAGCTGTGGGCCGAAGGTGTCAAGAAGGCCGGCTCGACCGACCAGCTGAAGGTCACTGCGGCGCTCGAATCGGGCATCGGCGTCGAAGGACCGAGCGGCAAGGTCACGATCGATGCGAACACCCACCACTGCGTGCTCAACGTGAGCCTGGCCGAAGTGCAGGACAAGAAGTTCAAGATTATCCAGACCTTCGATCAGGCACCGCCTTCGGACACCAGCGCCGTCTGCGACCTGAAGAAAAACCCGAAGGACAACCAGCAGTACGTGATCAAGGCCTGATGGACCTCGCCACCATCGTCGTCATCCAGGTGCTGTACGGCATCGCCAGCCTCGTGATCGTCTCCGCGGGGCTGGCAGTGATCTTCGGGATGATGAAGGTCATCAACCTCGCGCACGGCGAATTCATGATGCTGGGCGCCTACGCGACGCTCGGCGCACACAAGCTCGGCATCAACCTGTGGATCGCGATCTTTGTCGCCGCGCCTCTCGTCGTGGGCCTGCTTGGCGTCGTGCTCGAGCGGCTGGTGATCCGGCGACTCTACGGCCGCATCATCGACACGATGCTCGCGACCTGGGGGTTGTCGCTGCTTCTCGTCGGCATCGTCACCTCGGTATTCGGCAACACCACCGCGGGCATTTCCACGCCGCTCGGCAGCTTCACGGTCGGCGCGTATTCGGTGTCGGTCTATACGCTGCTGATCATTGGCGTCGCGGTGGTGCTCGGCCTCGCGTTGCGGACCGTGCTGCTCAAAACGCAATTCGGCCTGATCGCGCGCGGCACGATGCAGAATCCGGCGATGGCCGATGCGCTCGGCATCAGCCCCAGCCGCGTCTACATGGTCACCTTCGCGGTCGGCGCCGCGCTCTCGGGGCTCGCGGGCGGCCTGCTCGCGCCGCTCACCGGCGTGGTGCCGACGATGGGCGGCGCGTTCATCGCGAAGGCCTTCATCACGGTGATCGGCGGCGGCCCGGCGATTCTCGCGGGGCTGGTCGGCGCGTCGACGTTCTTCGGTGCGATCAACCAGATCGCGGCCTTCCTGACGACGCCGGTCTTCGGTGAAGTGGCGCTGCTGTTCGCGGCCATCGTGATGTTGCGGCTGCTCCCACAGGGCATCACCGGAAGGTTCTTCAAGGGGTCGTTGTGAGCGGTTCAATGGCGCGTTTCGCGGCCTCCTGGAAAAGCGCCGCGCTGTGCATCGCGATCGGCGTGTTCCTGTTGATCTTCCTGCCGAGCGTGATCGACGATTTCACGCTGATCCAGGTGACGATCTACCTCGTGATGTCGATGCTCGCGGTGAGCCTGGGCTTTATCTGGGGCTTCGGCGGCATCCTGTGCTTCGGCCAGGCGGCGTTCTTCGGCCTGGGCGCCTACACCTACGCGATCGCGGTCGGCAATATCGGCGACAGCACCGTGCCCTTCCTGCTGTCGATCGTGGTGCCGGCGCTGTTCGCGCTGCTGCTCGGCTACGTGATCTTCTACGGCCGCCTGTCGGACGTCTACATGGGCGTGATCACGCTGACCGTGACGCTGATCCTGTTCAACTTCGTCAACTCCACCGCCGGCCCCGAATGGAAGATCGGCACGGCGCCGCTGGGCGGCTTCAACGGCATTCCGGCGATCCCGCCGCTGAACTGGCCCGGCAACATCGACGAGACGATCACGCCGCGCGGCATGTTCAACCTCGCGCTCGGCCTGCTGATCGTGGTCTACGCGGGGCTGCGCCTGCTGATCGCCTCGCG
>JANXTP010000265.1 GCA_025352345.1 Burkholderiales bacterium
ATCTTCGAGTCTCGCGTTCCGCAGTTCGATGGCTGGGTCGCCCGCACCGGAGGCGCCGCCCGCGCCGACAGTGTTGCGGCGGGCCTGCGCGAGTTGACCGAACGCGGCGCGCAGCCCTCCGACTGGGTGCTGGTGCACGACGCCGCGCGCTGCCTGATCCGCCCCGAATGGGTCGATGCGTTGATCGATGCCTGCCTGGGCGATGACATCGGCGGCCTGCTGGCGCTGCCGGTGGCCGACACCTTGAAGCGCGAACACGCGGGCCGCGTCGCCGCCACCGTCGACCGCGCGCAGATGTGGCAGGCCCAGACGCCGCAGATGTTCCGCCTCGGGCTGCTGCGTGAGGCACTCGCGTTGGCCGCGCAGCGCGGCGCTGCTGTCAAAGACGAATCCAGTGCCATCGAAGCGATGGGCCACGCGCCGCGCCTAGTGCGTGGCGATGCTGGTAATTTCAAGCTGACCTGGCCACAGGACTTTGCATTGGCAGCGCAGCAACTGGCCGCCAGGGACGCCTTGACGCCGCCGCAATAAACCGTGTATCTTATTGAAGATTTCAACAAGATGAGGCCCAGCCAACCATGACCACCGTCAATTTCAGCGTCCCCGATGATGTGAAGCAGGCCTTCAATGCCGCCTTTGAAGGACAGAACAAAAGCGCGGTGCTGACGCAGCTGATGCGTGACGCGGTGCAGCGCGTCGAAGAGCAGCGGCGAAGCACGGCGGCCATCGGGCGCATCCTTGGCTGCCGAAGCCAGGCGCCTGTCAGATCGGCTGCCGCGCTCGACAAGGCACGCAAAGCCGGCCGCCCGTGAAGCTGGTGGTCGATGCCAGCGTGGCCGTCAAATGGTTTTTCCGTGATCGCACCGACGAGTCGCAGGTGGACGAGGCGCTGAATTTGCTCCGCGGCGTGGCCTCGGGTGCCTTTGAGCTGATTCAGCCCCCTCATTTCGTTTCTGAAATCAGCGCCGTCTTGGCGCGTGAGGCCCCTGAGCATGCGGAGCGTGACCTTCGCGATCTGCAGGACATCCTGTTTAGCATTCGCGACCACGCGGCGATTTACGCTCGCGCCATGAAGCTCGCCATCCAACTCGACCACCATCTTTTCGACACGCTGTATCACGCAGTGGCGTTGGAAACGCCCGGTGCGGTGCTGGTGACGGCCGACCGGCGCTATCTCGCCAAGGTCAAGGCCGATGACCGTGTCTGTTCGCTGACCGCCTCTCGGGCACTGATTTCAGGGAAACACTTGTGAATAAGGCCAGCACGATGAAGGGCCCTGCATTCCGCATCGGCGAAGGCTGGGACACGCATGCGCTGGTGGCCGGGCGACCGCTGATCCTGGGCGGTGTGACCATCCCGCACACGCACGGCCTGCTCGGGCATTCCGACGCCGATGCGCTGTCGCATGCGATCACCGATGCGCTGTTTGGTGCGGCGGCCATGGGCGACATCGGCAAACACTTCCCCGACACCGACGAGCAGTTCCGCGGGGCCGATTCAGTCGCGCTGCTGGCCGAGGCGGTCCGGCGCGTGCGCGCCGCCGGCTGGCAGATCGGCAACATCGACAGCACCATCACAGCCCAGGCACCGAAGATGGCGCCGCACATCCTGGCGATGCGCCTGCGGCTGGCCCAGGCACTGGCGCTCGAAGTCGATCAGATCAATGTGAAAGCCAAGACAGCCGAAAAAATGGGGCCGGTCGGGAGAGGCGAATCGATCGAGACCCGGGCCGTGTGCTTGATCTACCGGTGAGCGCGGGGCGAATCGGAAGTCTCAACGGGGGCTTTGCTCAGGAAGAAATAGACCTCTGAGTTGAGGACGGCGCCCAGGATCGGGAAGGGACTAAAGAACCGATCGAGCAATTGGAACTGTCCTTGGAGCAGTCTCCGTAGTGCGCGATAGTCAAAACCCAAGTGATGAAAGTGGTAGCGGGCCCCCGGGGAGATCTCTGCGATCGGACGGTCTAACGGGGGACGGCCCAGAAACGCCGAGAGAATGTTGCCTGGTCGTGCGTCGAAGTCACCATAGCGGCGCGCCATGCGGAAAAGGCCCTTGAGCATGGCGGGTAGGAACAATTCGTGGGGAACCCCAATGACGGCCAGGCCGTTGCGCTTCAACAAGCGATGAATTGCCCTCAAGGCGTCGGTGGTTTCCTTCCTTGGCAAGTGCTCAAAGACCTCCAGACAGAACACGTAATCAAAGACTCCTGACTCGACTGAATCGAGGTCTTGCACAAATCTCACCGTATCGAAGCCGATCAAATTCTCCCTCGCCTCCGCCATCAGCGAAGGAGTCGGTTCAAAGACCCAAGCTTCGACTGATGCAAGGCCAGGCATTCGGCGGACAAACTCACCGTTTCCGGCACCAAAATCCAAGATGCGCAGCCGCTCTTCAGGTTGGGTGCTGCGCAACACCTTGAGGGCGTCGGAAAGTCGGCGGCTTTGCAACCAGCGCTTTACGGGGTTGCGGTCACGGGTCGTTTGGTCTGCGTAGGTCATGTGACTGAACCGCTCCTGAGTTCGTGGAGACGTTGGGTTCAAGTCAAGCCGTCTTGGTGGTTTGACTCGCGAGGAGCAGATGGTAGTGGGCCTCGATCCCTCCGGCTGGCGCTCACAGCGCCCGCTTGAGCCGGATGCGCGCCACCAGGCCGGTGCCCTCGGTGGCGTTGCCGAGTTCCAGCGTGCCGCCCATGCGTTGCATCGCCTTGTCGACGATCGCCAGACCCAGGCCGGCGCCGGTGGCGGCGGTGCGTGCGGCGTCGCCGCGGAAGAACGGGGTGGTCAGCTGCGCGAGCTTTTTCGGGTCGACGCCGCTGCCGTGGTCGCGGATGCTCAATGCCACCCACGGCCCTTCGCGGGCGTAGGTGATCTCCACCTCGGCGACGCCGGAGGCGGTGCTGCGGCCGTAACGGCGCGCGTTCTCGAACAGGTTCTGCAGCACGCGGCCGAGCTCGGTGTCGTCGGCCAGCACCATGGTGTCGATCGCCACCCGCGAGGTGATGCGGATGTCGGTCGGGTCGCGGAACGCCGCAATCTCCCGGTCGACGACACTGCTCAGGTGCACTGGCGACAGCCGCACCTCGCCCGGCCGCGAGTAGTCCATGAACTTGTCGATGATGGCGTCGAGCTGGTCGATGTCGAGCGCCATGTTGTGCTTGGCCTCTTCGTCCTGCACGCTCATTTCGGCCTCGAGGCGCAGGCGCGCCAGCGGGGTGCGCAGGTCGTGCGAGATGCCGGCGAGCTTCACCGC
>JANXTP010000344.1 GCA_025352345.1 Burkholderiales bacterium
ATGCGGAAGCGGATCACGCTGCGCTCGCGCCGCGGCTCGAGGTGGATGTCGGAGGCGCGCTGGTCGAATGCGTACTGCCAGAGCCAGTCGACGACCTGCACCACGCCCTGGTCGTTGGCGTCGAGCTGCTTGTTGGTGCGGCCGAGCTCGACCAGCTGCTCGAAACTCGCGATCGCCGAGCTTTCGCCGCTCTTGATGGCCGCGCGCACCGAGCGAGACAGCGTGTAGAACTCGGTGGTGTATTTCTGCAGTTCGAGTGGGCTGACGACGATCAGCTTCAGCGGCTTGCGGGTGTGCGCCTCGATCTCGGGCACCCAGTCGATGGCGTAGGGCTCGCAGGTGGCCACGGTGACGTCGTTCAGGCCGACCTGCAGCGGCAGCGCGCTGCGCCGCTCGGCGTAGTTGATCGACATCACATCGGCAACCCGCCCCACGTCCACCTTCAGCGGGTCGATGCGCAGGTAGGGCAGCCCGCAGCGGCCGGCCAGCCACTCGGTCAGCGCATCGGTGTCCAGCGCCTTGCCTGTGGCGCCTTTGCGCACCAGCCCGGCCGCACCCAGCCGCACCAGCGGGTGCTGCGCGCTGTGCGCCGAGCCGAAGCGCTTGATCGTGCGCTCGGCGTCCTCGCGTTCGATCAGATCGTCATCGCTCAACCAGTCCAGCAAGCGGCGCCACTCCAGCTTGCCGACGGACGCCGGCTCCAACGGAATATCGGCCTGAGCGTTGGAGCCGGTCTGGCTGGTCTGACGTTTGGCGGGTCGTTCGACAGCGGGCATGACGGGTTCTCAAGGGCTGCGGTTCAAGGGCGGGGCATGACGGGTCTTAGCACGGCCCTGCAGTGACCTTCGGCAGCGCACGCAGCATCTTCAGCCATTTTCGCGCAGGCAGGCCGGCGTGCGACTCGATGTGGTCAGCGCGCATCGCCAATACCGAGGACTCGGGCCAGGCGACGCCCTTCAGCGCCACGACGATGGTGTTGCCTTCGCGCGTCGGACGCAGGCTCAGTACCTGCTCCGCGCCGAAGGCCACCGCGATGCGTTGCGCGCTGCGCTCGAAGCTGGCATCGCGGCCGAACAGGTTGACCGTCATCGCGCCACCATCGCGCAGCAGGCGATGGCAGTCGGCGTAGAACGCGTCGCTGTCCTGCACCGGGCTCGCCGCATCGTGGTCGTAGAGGTCGACACACAAGGCGTCGACGCTGCCCCCATGCGCCGCATCAGCGGCATAGTCCGCCGCGTCGGCCTCGATCACCGTCAGCCTGGCCCCGGGCTCGACGTGGAAGTACGCGCGGCACGCCGCGATCACGCTGTCGTTCAACTCCACCGCCGTGGTGCGCAGGCGCAGCACGCCGTGGCAGTAGCGGGTGATCGCTCCTGCACCGAGGCCAAGCTGCACCGCATGGCCGTCGGACAGCGCCTCGCTGGGCCGCAACAGCATCCAGACCATCATCCGCTGCACATATTCCAACTCGATCGCCAGCGGCTTGCGGATGCGCATCGCGCCCTGCACCCAGGGCGTGCCCAGGTGCAAGTAACGCACGCCATCGGCTTCAGAGACAGTGGCCGCAGCCAGTTCGGAGCGCTTTTTTTTCTGGATCATCGTGCCCTGGATGTTGCCACCCTGCGCAGAGAGCGCCCGGCCAGGATTCAACCCTGCGTGGCATGATCGCCTCACGGCTGAAAATGTCGACGTCGCCCCCCCACAACCACCCAGTTCCAACCCTTCGGAAGTCCATTCATGCGCAGCTATGCCTACCTCAAAGAACTCGATGCCGACAGCCTGACCTTGCGCGAGAGCGACATCCCCCGCCCCGGCCCCGGGCAGGTGCTGGTGCGCATGAAGGCCGCATCGCTGAACTACCGTGACCTGCTGATCATCACTGGCCGCTACCCAGGCATGAAGTCGCAAGGCCTGGTGCCGGTGTCGGACGGTGCCGGCGTGGTGGCCGAGGTGGGCACTGGCGTGACCCGGTTCTCCGCCGGCGACCGCGTCACCGGCTGCTTCTTCGAGACCTGGATCAGCGGGCCGATGCTGCCTGCCCACTACGACCACGCGCTCGGTGGTTCGGCGCCCGGCGTGCTGGCCGAATACCGTGTGTACCCTGACGAGGCGCTGGTCGCAACGCCAGCCCACTTGAGTGACGAAGAAGCTTCGACGCTGCCCTGCGCCGCGCTGACCGCCTGGAACGGCCTGTTCGAAGGCAAGCAGGTGACGCCGGGCGAGACGGTGCTGGTGCTGGGCACCGGCGGCGTGTCGATGTTCGCCTTGCAGTTCGCCAAGGCCGCGGGTGCGGTGGTGATCGCCACCTCGTCGAGCGACGCCAAGCTGGGGCAGGCGAAAGCCCTGGGCGCCGACCACCTGGTCAACTACAAGACGCACCCGGACTGGGACAAGAGCGTTCGCGAGATCACTGGCGGCGTGGGGGTCGACCATGTGGTGGAAGTCGGCGGTCCGGGCACGCTGCAGCGCTCGATCGCGGCGGCGCGCCATGGCGGCTCGGTGCACCTGATCGGCGTGCTGACCGGCGGCGAGATCAACCCGCTGTCGATCCTGTTCAACACGACGACCGTGCGGGGCGTGTTCGTCGGTTCGCGCGACATGTTCGAGGCAATGAACCGGCTGATCAACGCGCGCAAGATCAAACCGGTGATCGACCGGGTGTTCGGCTTCAGCGAATCACGGGAGGCGTTGCGCCACCTGGAAGGCGCCACTCACTTCGGCAAGGTCGTGATTCGCATCGAATGAGCGCTTGAGCTGACCGCGGAATGACAGAAAGCCGGACATCAGGGTAACC
>JANXTP010000352.1 GCA_025352345.1 Burkholderiales bacterium
CCAGTGCGGCCCGTCCGGGGCGACGCTGGCCGGCGCCGGCGGTGCACCGAAGTCGTAGTGACGCTTCAGGTAGTCGGCAGCACCGGGCGGCTGCGCTGCCGACGCCGACGCCGCGCAGGCGCACAGCCACAGCGCGATGCCGGCACGACGCAGCCATCCGCGCATCGATTCATGCATGCAATGCACTCCCGGATTGCAGTCCAAGGTTTCGCCATACAAAAATCTGTGCACTTGAGCGAGAATCCCCGACATGGCGAAAAGTGAAGGCAAGAGTCCGACGATACAAGTGCTGGCGCGCGCTTTCGGGCTGCTCGACGTGCTCGCCAGCCACCCCGACCCGGTGTCGCTGAAGCACATCAGCGAACAGACCGGGCTGCATCCGTCCACCGCCCACCGCATCCTGAACGATCTGACGATCGGCCGCTACGTCGACCGGCCGGAGGCAGGCAGTTATCGGCTCGGCATGCGCCTGCTTGAACTCGGCAACCTCGTCAAGGCGAGGCTTGACGTGCGCGACGCCGCCCTCAGCCCGATGCGCGAATTGCACAAGCTGACGCACCAGCCGGTGAACCTGTCGATGCGCCAGGGCGACGAGATCGTCTACATCGAACGCACCTACAGCGAACGTTCGGGGATGCAGGTGGTGCGGGCGATCGGTGGCCGCGCGCCGCTGCACCTCACCTCCGTCGGCAAGCTCTTCCTCGCGCACGACGACGCGCCCCGGGTGCGCGCCTACGCGACACGCACCGGCCTGGCCGGGCACACGAAGAACAGCATCACCGAGCTCGCGCAGCTCGAGCGCGAGCTGGCACGCGTCAACCAGTACGGCACGGCGCGCGACGACGAAGAGCTGGAGTTGGGGGTGCGCTGCATGGCGGCTGGCATCCTCGACGACCAGGGCAAGCTGATCGCGGGGCTGTCGATCTCGGCGCCGGCCGATCGGCTCGAAGAGAGCTGGCTGGAACGGCTCAAGGAAACCGCGGCGCAAATCTCTGCGGCGTTGGGCCACCGGGGTTGAAGCTCGGCCGGCGGCTGAGAGCCGCGGCTCAATCGATCAGGATATCGCCTTCGGCAGCACCACGGCCGCCGCCGGCACGTGCGCCGGCAGCTCGCTGACCCAGCGGCGCACGCGTTCAGCGTCACCGATGCGCGAATACTTGCCGGTCGAATCGAGGAACACCATGCTCAGCTGGCGACCCGCCATGCGCGCCTGCATCACCAGGCAGCGGCCAGCTTCGGTGATGTAGCCGGTCTTTTGCAGCACGATGTCCCAGGCGGGGCTGCGCACCAGTGCATTCGTGGTGTGGAATTGCGTCGGCCGGTTGCCGACCGCGACCTGAAACTCCGTCGAGGTCGAGAACTGGCGAATGATCGGATGCTCCTGCGCGGCCTTGACCAGCGTGGCGAGGTCACGCGCGCTCGACTGGTTGCGGCTCGACAGCCCGGTCGGTTCGACGTAATGGGTGTCGTTCATGCCGAGTTCTTGCGCCTTGTGGTTCATCGCGGCGACGAAGGCCTCGAGCCCGCCCGGGTAGGCGCGGCCCAGGGCATGCGCGGCGCGGTTCTCGGACGACATCAGCGCCAGGTGCAGCATCTCCTCGCGGCTCAGGCTGGTGCCGACGCGCAGGCGCGAACGGCTGTTCTTTTCCGTGTCGACATCGTCGTCGGTGATCGTCAGCGTCTCGTTCAGCGGCAGCTTGGCCTCGGTGACGACGACGGCGGTCATCAGCTTGGTCAGCGACGCGATCGGCAGCACCGCGTTCGGGTTCTTGCTGAACAGGATCTCGTTGGTTTCGGAGTCCATCACCAACGCGACGCTCGACTTCAGGTCGAGCGAGTCGGCGGTGTTGTGCAGGCCGTACATCTGGCCGAACGACGGGCGAGCCGGCTCGACACGCATCACCGCGGACACGCGCTTGACGCCGCCCACCCCGGTGTTGCGCGGCACGACGACCTGGCGCGAAGCCTTCACCGAGCGCGCCTGCTTGCTGGCAGGTGCCTTGGACTTGACCGGCGCGACCACGTGGGACTTTTTCTTGGCCGATGCCTTCTCCGCCGCATCGGCATGCATCGGCAGAACCAGCGAAACGGCAGCAACCAGGGCCAGCAGCCCGTTTGTAACAAACTTGTTGATAGACGCCACAGCAGTCCCTTTGCGCTCAGTGGCGCGAGTTTATGTGAAAGAAAAAAAGCGCGCAAGATCAAAAACTTACGCGCCCTTCCTAAAGTAACGACTCGGGACTATTGAAAGGCGGCCAAGTGTCAACCCTGGGCCGCCACGCGCTCGATCTTGCTGTGCAGTTTGTTCAACGCCGAGAGGTAGGCCTTGGCAGACGCCACGACGATGTCCGGGTCTGCGCCCACGCCGTTGACGACCCGGCCGCCGTGTTGCAGCCGCACCGTCACTTCGCCCTGGGATTCTGTGCTGCCCGAAGTAATGGCATTGACCGAATACAGCAGCATTTCGGCACCAGTTTGCAGCTTCGACTCGATCGCCTTCAGGCTCGCATCGACCGGCCCGTTGCCGTCGCTTTCGGTGTGGTGCTCGACCCCGCCGGCGGCAAACGCGACGCTGGCGTGTGGCCGCTCGCCCATCTCGGAGTGCTGCGAGAGGGCCAGCAGCCGATAGTGCTCGTGCTCCGCGGTGACCGACTCGTCCATCACCAGCGCG
>JANXTP010000354.1 GCA_025352345.1 Burkholderiales bacterium
TATCCCGGGCGCTTGAGTTCAGAGTGCCGCACGCCTGTGCGGCCACCCACGGTCGGGGCGTAGCGCAGCCTGGTAGCGCACTTGCATGGGGTGCAAGGGGTCGCGAGTTCGAATCCCGCCGTCCCGACCAATTGAATCAATGGGTTAGCTTCCACAAGAAGCTGACCCATTTTGATTTGTGGGCCTGATCAACCGGCACCCTCATGCTCGAAGACATCAAGAAAACGCTCTGGGCCACTGCCGACAAGCTGCGCGCCAACATGGACGCCGCCGAGTACAAGCACCTGGTGCTCGGACTGATCTTCGTCAAGTACATCTCCGACACCTTCCAGGGCAAGCACGCCGAGTTGATGCTGCGGCTCGCTGACCAGGAAGACGACTACTTCTACGGCGAGGCCGACCCGGCCGACATCGCCGCCGAACTCGAAGACCGCGACTACTACCGCGAGGCCAACGTCTTCTGGGTGCCTGAAGCCGCTCGCTGGGAAGCCCTGCGCGCCGCCGCCAAGCAGCCCGACATCGGCAAGCGCATCGATGATGCGCTGAGCCTCATCGAAGCTGAGAACCCCAAGCTCAAGGGCATCCTCGACAAGCGCTTCGCCCGCGCGCAGTTGCCCGATGGCAAGCTGGGCGAGCTGGTGGACGTGGTGTCCACCATCGGCTTCGGCGCCAGTGCCCGCGAGGCGCGCGACGTGCTCGGCCAGGTCTACGAATACTTCCTCGGCATGTTCGCCAGCGCCGAAGGCAAGCGTGGCGGCCAGTTCTACACGCCGCGCAGCATCGTCAAGACGCTGGTGGCCGTGCTGGCGCCGCACCACGGCAAGGTGTACGACCCCTGCTGCGGCAGCGGCGGCATGTTCGTGCAGAGCGAAGAATTCATCCTCAGCCACGGCGGCAAGCTGGGCGACGTGGCCATCTTCGGTCAAGAGGCCAACCCCACCACCTGGCGGCTGGCCGCGATGAACCTGGCCATCCGCGGCATCGACTTCAACCTCGGCCGCGAGCCCGCCGACACCTTCACCAAGAACCAGTTCCCCGACCTGCGGGCCGACTTCATCCTGGCCAACCCGCCGTTCAACATCAGCGATTGGTGGCATGCCAGCCTGAATGGCGACGCGCGCTGGGAGTACGGCGACCCGCCGCAGGGCAACGCCAACTACGCCTGGCTGCAGCACATGCTGCACCACCTGAAGCCCGGCGGCCGCGCCGGCATCGTGCTGGCCAACGGCAGCATGAGCAGCAGCCAGAACAACGAAGGCCAGATCCGCGCCGCGATGGTCGACGCCGACGCGGTGGAAGTGATGATCGCGCTGCCCGGGCAGCTGTTCTTCAACACGCAGATCCCGGCCTGCCTGTGGTTTTTGGTGAAGGACAAGCGCACGCGGCGCGGCGAGGTGCTGTTCATCGACGCGCGCAGGCTGGCCACGATGATCAGCCGCGTGCAGTGCGAGCTGACGGATGCGGCGGTCGACCGAATTGCGGGCACGGTGGCGGCGTGGCGGGGCGACGCCGAATCAGGCGAGTACGCCGACGTGCCGGGCTACTGCCGCAGCGTGCCGCTGGCCGAGATTGCCGAGCACGGGCATGTGCTGACGCCGGGGCGCTACGTCGGCGCCGAGGCGGTGGCCGATGACGACGAAGGTTTCGAGGCCAAGATGCAGGCGCTGACCGAGAAGCTGGGCGAGCAGATGGCGAAGGGGGCGGAGCTGGATGCGGTGATTCGGAAAAAACTGAGTGGGTTGGGGTATGAGTTCTGAGTGGCGATCCGTCTCAATTTCCGAGATTGGGCGAATCGTGACTGGCAAGACACCCGTGGGCTCGCGCGCCGACTTCTTTGATGGACTTGTGCCCTTCGTGACTCCTCAGGACTTTGTGGGTCAGAAGTGGATCTCCGGCGCCGTTCGAACGCTATCGGAGGACGGCGCGGAATCCGTTCGCGGAACGATCATTCCGCCGCGTAGTGTTCTCGTCACCTGTATCGGCTCGGACATGGGAAAGGCTGCACTGGCGCGATCGCGTTGCGTGACCAATCAACAAATCAATTCTGTTGTCGTCGACGAGACACGGGTCTCTCCAGAGTTTCTGTACTACGGCCTATCTCGTCGCAAAGTTGAGATACGAGGTCTGGCAAGCGGCTCTGCGCAGCCGATCCTGAACAAGTCGGCCTTTGGTCGTATCCATGTGCCTCTTCCACCCTTGGAAGATCAGCACCGGATTGTTGGCGTGCTGAGCCCATTCGACGACCGCGTCGCCCTCCTGCGCGAAACCAACGCCACCCTCGAAGCCATCGCGCAGGCGCTTTTCAAATCGTGGTTCGTCGACTTCGATCCCGTTCGCGCCAAAAGCCAAGGCCTGGCGCCGTTCGGCATGGACGAAGCCACGGCGGCCTTGTTTCCTGACGAGTTCAAGGAGTCGACCGTAGGACAAGTGCCAGAGGGATGGCCGGTGCGAACTCTCGAGGACCTGCTGGTACTTCAGCGTGGCTTCGACTTGCCGGCGCAGGATCGACGTCCCGGGTCCTTCCCGATCATCGCCGCGAGCGGACCGTCGGGAACGCACGATGAAGCCATGGCCAAGGGCCCCGGTGTGGTCACGGGACGCTCGGGTGTCTTGGGTCGCGTGTTCCTCGAACTCGGTGACTACTGGCCGCTGAACACCACGCTCTGGGTCAGAGAGTTCCGCGGCGCTTCGCCGTGCTACGCATACGAACTCTTACGGTGCCTCGACTTCAAGGCATTCAACGCGGGTTCGGCCGTACCGACCCTGAACCGCAATCACATTCATGGCCTGCCGTACGTGGTGCCACCTCGAGCTTGCGTCGATGCCTACCAGCAGGTCGCGTTGCAGGTGCACCAACGATGCCGGGTCAACGCGGTTCAAGCCCAAACCCTCGCCACCCTCCGCGACACCCTGCTCCCCCGCCTGATCTCCGGCCAACTCCGCCTGCCCGAAGCCCAGGCCACCACCGAAGCCGCTCTGGGCGGTGCGCTGTGCGCTTGAACATGCCGGCTTCGATAGAGGCTTGACGCCGCAAACTTCTGCAAGCTTGCTTTCACAGGCTTCCCATAAATTAAAGATCGCTTTACTATGAAGGCCAGTTACTCAAGCTGACTTTCATACGATGCGCGCCACCGGTACCTACGTCGCCACCACCACGCTGGGCGAGGTGGTGCGTGCGTTCGTGCCCCATGCGCTGCCGCCTGCGCGCCCGCCGCTGCCCGCTCAGAGCTACGCCACCGCCAACCGCCGCGCCGAGATGGCGCTGGCCCGGCTGGGCGGCGTGGCCGGTCTGGTGCCTTCGGTGGACTGGCTGCTCTACAGCGCCATCCGCAAGGAGGCGCTGCTCACCTCGCAGATCGAAGGCACGCAGGCCACGCTGACCGACCTGTTCGACGACGAGGCGGGCCAGGCCCTGGCGAACACCGCCGACGTCGAGGAGGTCACCAATTACATGCGCGCCTTCCGGCTCGTGCGCGACCACCTGCGCAGCGAGGCGGGCTTGCCCATCTCGGCGCGGCTGCTGTGCGACGCCCACCGTCTGCTGCTTGCCGGCGCACGCGGCGCCGGCAAACAGCCGGGCGAGCTGCGGCGATCACAGAACTGGATCGGCGGTTCGCGTCCGGGGCGGGCCGTGTTCGTGCCGCCGCCGCCGGATCAGGTGCCTGGCCTGCTGGCCGACCTGGAGCGCTTCATCCACGACCCGGCGCCAGCGCTCCCGCCGCTCGTGCGTGTGGCCCTGGTGCATCTGCAGTTCGAGACCATCCACCCCTTTTTGGACGGCAACGGGCGCATCGGCCGGCTGCTGATCGCTGCGCTGCTCGAGCAGTGGGGGCTGCTGCCCGAACCGCTGGTCTATCTGAGCGGCTACCTCAAGCAGCACCAGGCCGAGTACTACCGGCGGCTGTCGGCCGTGCGCACCGATGGCGATTGGGAAGGCTGGGTCGGCTTCTTCCTTGATGGTGTCGAGGCTGCGGCAACAGACGCCGAACGCGGCATTGTGGCGATGGCGAGCCTGATCAACGCCGACCGTAAGCGCTTGCTGGTGGCAACCCGCGTGGGTGCGGTCGTCATGCGCCTTTTTGAGTTGCTGCCCCTGATGCCGCGCTTCACCATCGAGCAGGCGCGGCAGAGGCTGGACACCACCTTCCCCACGGCCACCGCGGCGGTCAAGCGGCTGGAAGAACTCGGCATCGTCACCGAGCTGACCGGGCGAAAGAAGAACCGTTGTTTCAGCTACGCCGCCTACGTCGAACTGCTGGCCGGCGAAACATGACCGAAGACCAGCTCGAACAGGAAGCCCTGGGCTGGTTGGCCGAGGTGGGCTACGGCCATGTCTACGGGCCCGACATCGCCCCCGACGGCCCCACGCCAGAGCGAGCCAATTACCGGCAGGTGCTGCTGATCGAGCGGCTGCGCCTGGCGGTGGCGCGCCTGAACCCGACAGTTCCTCAGGCCGCGCGCGAAGACGCGATCAAGCAGGTGGTCGACCTCGGCACGCCGATGCTGCTGGCCGCCAACCGCCACTTCCACCGTCTGCTGGTGGCCGGGGTGCCGGTGCAGTACCCGATCGATGGCGAAACGCGGGGCGACTTCGTGCGCCTGATCGACTGGGCCGAGCCGGCGCGGCGAACTTCGTGCTCGGAATCAAGGATGGCAAGAAGCGTTTCGCCGACACCGCTCTTGCGATGAGTCAGGCGTTCACGCTGTGCTGCACGCTCGATGAGGCCAAGGCCGTGCGCGAAGAGGTGGCGTTCTTCCAGGCGGTGAAGGTGATCCTGACCAAGCGCGACATCACGGCGCAGAAGAAGACGGACGAAGCCCGCGAGCTGGCGATTCGCCAAATCATCAGTTCGGCGGTGGTGTCGGACGAGGTGGTCGACATCTTCGACGCGGTAGGGCTGGACAAGCCGAACATCGGCATCCTCGACGATGCGTTCCTGGCCGAGGTGCGCAACCTCCCCGAGCGCAACCTGGCGGTGGAGTTGCTGGAACGCCTGCTCGAAGGTGAGATCAAATCACGCTTTGCGCCCCATGTGGTTCAGAACAGGAAGTTCTCCGACATGCTGGCCGATGTGGTGCAGCGCTATCAGAACCGCTCGATCGAAGCTGCCCAGGTGATGGAAGAGCTGGTGCAGATGGCCAAGGACTTCCGCGAGGCGGCCGGGCGCGGCGAGCAGCTGGGGCTGACCGAAGACGAGGTGCGCTTCTACGACGCGCTTGCCAACAATGAGTCGGCGGTGCGCGAACTGACCGACGAAACGCTGAAGAAGATCGCCCACGAACTGGCCGAGAACCTGCGCAAGAACCTGACGGTGGACTGGTCGCAGCGCGACAGCGTGCAGGCGAAGTTGAGATTGATGGTTAAACGCATCCTGCGGAAGTACAGGTACCCGCCGGATCAGCAGGATGCGGCGGTGGAGCTGGTACTGCAGCAAGCGAAGGCGCTGGCGGCGTCGTGGGCCTGAGCTTTTGGCGCCAGCGCCTCGCGCGCACTCCTTGGTTCAGCCCGCCACCGCCCGCAGCGCCTTCCAGCCCTTGCCGTGCATGCACACAACGAAGCCGCGGGTCACCTGCTGTGTCTTCGCATCGGGCTTGTGCGCCTCGCCCAGCGTGGCAACGCATTCGCTCGTGTCCGCCGCCAGGGCTTCCCGGTCGGCGCCGATCTTCCACCACGAGCTGATCGCGTAACGATCCAGCGGGCTGGCAGGTGCCGGCGTCGCTGCAGCCGCGATCGGCAGTGCGGGCGGTGCGGCTGGCGTCACCGGCACGAACGCCGGTATCGTGAACGCGCTCGGGTTGCGGTTGTCGGGGCTCACGCCCGCCGTGACGAACAGGTCGATGTCGTCCAGCTTCTTGACCGTCCAGCCTTTGTCTTCCAGGCATTCCTCGGCGGCCTTCTCACTGCCGGCCGATTGACAGGCCGCCTTGGCGGCTTCCAGGTCTTGCGTCGAAGCGCCCCGCTTGTACGACAGCTCGCCGCAGCCGCTGACCAGCAGGGTCAGCATCCCCATCCACAACAACTTCTTCATGCATTGCCTTCGCTGGGTGAATCATGGCCCTGTCCAGATGGACAGGGCATGGCCCCACGTCGATCCGCTGCGAAACGCGGCAGATGCAAGGTAGCCACTGGTCTGACCTCAGCAAGAAACGAGCACGATCAGGTCGTCGTCGGCTTCGCCTCGCCGGTCGGCTCGATCAGCACATGCGCCGCCTGCTCGCAGTGCTCGGTCATCTGATCGAACAGCACCAGCAGCGCCTCGCTGGCCTCGGCCACCGAACGCCGGCCGGCTTCGGACGCGGCGTCGTGCAGGCCTTTGAGCAGCTGCTGCCACGGTGCAGCGCTCTGCGTCAGTTCATCGCGCAAGGCGGGCAGGCTCTCGGAGGCTGCGAACAGCCGGGCCTGCGCCGCTTCGAATGCGCTGATGGTGCGCACTGCATCGGCGGCGGCGTCTTGCGCGGTGTCGCCGGCGAGCAGCGTGGCCAGCAGCGCCTGCTTGGCGATGCGCTGAGACAGCATGCGCTGGCGACCGACCAGATTGACCAGGGCCAGTGGCGCGTAGGCGTTGCCGGCTTCCAGCGCGGTGGTGAGCTGATCGGATGATTCCAGCAACCGCTCTGCCGCGGCGTCCAGCGCGGCCAGCCGCGCGGTTTGCGGTGTGCTGGCCAGCGCAGGCGCCAGTTGCTGCCAGATGCCGCGCAACGCTTTGAGCAGGTCGCCGAAGGTCGATTTCGACAGCCCGCGTTCCAGCAGGGTCAGGTTGTCGGCCACGCGCTCGGTCGAGGCCAGCAGCGCGCTGCGCGCCGCGGCCACATCGACGCCGGCACATTGCAGCGCATACAGCTTCATCAGGTGCTGCGACAGCATGCGCAGCTGGCCGGCCCGGTTGATCGCTTCGGCATCGCGCGCCGCGTCGATCAGCCGGCGCGACACCAGGCCGACGCGCTGCTGGCCTTCCATAGATGCTGCGCGCAGCAGCCGGAAGGCCTCGTCTTCCGGGATTTGCCGCGAGCGCATCAGGATGCCCTTGGCGCGATCCACCAGCTTGCGTTCCTCGTAGCGGTGGGCAAGGTCCTGGTGCACAGCGCGCTGCTCGCGGTCGTGCGCATAGCGGGCCTTCGCCAGTTGCACCAGAGGGCGCAGCCGTGCAGGCACATAGCCGTTGACCACGTAGGCGTGCACGCCGGCGCGCAGCGCGGCCGACAGCGTGGCGGCGTCGGTGTCGCTGGTGAACAGCAGCACCGGCAGCGCGGCGTGGTCCTGCAGCGCAGCGAGTGCGGGCAGCAGCAGCTGTGCGGGGTAAGGCTCCCAAGCCACCAGCAGGTCGGCGCCGCAGCGCGCGGCGGTACGGATCAGCGCTTCGGCATCGCAATGCGCCGCGGTGGCAATGCCGACGGCATGCAGGTCGGCCGCCAGCGCGGGCGCGCCCGGAGCGGCGATCACAAGGGCTGAGGTCATGCCGGTGTCTGCAGTGTCGGAAGGCGCACAGCATAACGGCCGACCCAACGTGCGAGGGCGACCACCGGCACCCACCAAGCGCACCAAATCAGCTCGCTGCACCGCACCAATTTTGTGATTTCAACGGGGGTCGGCGGGCGCTGCGGCCGCGTTTGAGCCTGCCCGAGCTGGCCCAAGACTTGCGCACCCACCCGCGGGTGCAGCGACGCACTCGACTCGGCTTCGGTACATGGCGGGTCGCACGCACGACGAAGTGTGTGGTGATGTACCTCTCGCGCTGCGGCCATGTGCCGCACGGCGTCTCACTGGAGCCCGCCATGGTTCGCGTCGCCCGCGTTTCAACACGCCTCATCACCCGATGAATCACTTCCAAATCTTCCTCCGTGCCGGCCACACCCCGACGCTGTTCGCGGCCTTTCTGTACTTCGCGTTTTCGTGCTGCATCTGGGTTCTCAACGGCGCCATGGCGCCGTTCATCAGCGAGACCTTCCAACTCACGCCCTCACAGAAGGGCTTGATGCTGTCGATCCCGATCTTTGCGGGCGCGCTGATGCGCTTTCCGCTCGGCGTGCTGGCGCAGTACATCGGCCGCAAATACGCGACGCTGGTCGAGATGGGGCTGATCGCCGTCGCGATGCTGTTCGGCTTCTTCGCGGTCAAGTCTTTCAACGACCTGCTGGCGATGGGTGTGCTGCTCGGCATCGCCGGAGCCAGCTTCGGGGTGGCGCTGTCGCTGGGCTCGGGCTCGTTCCCGCCGCAGCACAAGGGGCTCGCGATGGGGCTGGTCGGCGCGGGCAATGTAGGCACCGCAGTGTCGGTGCTGGTCGCGCCGCCGCTCGCGATGTGGCTGGGCTGGCAGGCGGTGTACGGCGTCGCTGCAGTCGCGATCCTGATCCCGATGGTGGTGATGGTGGTGTTCGCCCAAGAGCCACCCGATGTGGACAGCCACGCGAAGTTTCGCGACCACATCGCCTGCTTGTTCGAGAAGGATGGCTGGGTGTTCAGCCTGATCTACGGCGTCACCTTCGGCGGTTTCATCGGCCTGACCACCTTCCTGCCCACCTACTACTACGACCAGTTCGGCGTCAGCAAGGTGCAGGCCGGTCAGCTGACGATGCTGGCCGCTTTCATGGCCGCGGCCGTGCGGGTGGCCGGCGGCTGGATCTCCGACCGCTGGGGTGGCGTCAACACGCTGACCTGGGTGCTGGTGATCATCTCGATCACGCTCGTGCTGATCGGCTTTTCATACAACTCGCTGCTGCTGACCACGCTGTTGCTGATCGTCTGCTTCGGGGCGCTGGGCGCGGGCAACGGAGCGCTGTTCCAGCTGGTGCCGCTGCGCTGGCCGACGGCCACCGCGGTGGCCGGCTCGATGATCGGCGAGGTCGGGGCGCTGGGTGGCGGCCTGGTGCCGAGTGTGATGGGGCTGTCGCGCCAGGTCCTGGGCAGCTATGTCTGGGGCTTCGTGCTGTTCGCGGTGCTGGCGGCGCTGATGCTGGGCGTGATGCGCTACATGCAGATCCGCTGGACGCGCACCTGGGCCGAGAAGGGGGGGCGTGCCCGCAGCACGCCTGCAACGGGCCTTCGCCAGGGTTCGGGCAAGCCCACGCTGGTGGCCAAGCGATGAGCGTTTCACGCCGAAGCTATCTCCCCTCGGCCTCTGCGCTACGCGCGCCGGCTCGCCTGTCACTTCGGCAGGAAGGCCAGCCAGAACACCAGCAGCGCATTCAGCAGCAGCGACAGCAGTGCGACGACCTTCCACAGCGCGGCCGCGTCGCGGGCCAGCAGCGGCGTCGCACCCAGTGCGGGCAGCGCACGCGAGGCGCCACGTTCCAGCGCCAGCAGCAGCTCCTCGGCCGTTTCGAAGCGCTGTTTCGCGTGGCGTGCCACCGCCTTCATCAGCAGGTGGTCAAGCCACATTGGCACATCGGTGCGCAGCCGCGACGGGGCCGGCGGATCACGCCGGAAACGGCCACTCTGGTAGGGCTCGACCGTGCCATAGGGCAGGCGACCGGTCAGCCAGAGATACAACGTGACGCCCAGCGCATAGACATCGCCTGCCGCATCGGCCGGGGCGCCGTCCCATTGCTCGGGGTTCATGAAGCTGGGCGTGCCGGCATGCAGCTCACGCGCCGCGCTGCTTTCCTGGCCGGACAGGGCGACGCCCAGATCGAGGAGGCGCCACTGGCCGTCGTCGCCCAGGTGCACATTGCCGGGCTTGATGTCGCGGTGCACCACACCCTGCCGGTGCAGGCGACCGAGCGCGCGCGCGATCTGCGAGCCGGCTTCGATCACCTCGGCGATGGTGGGCTGTTGCTTCGCGAGCATCTGCTCCAGCGTTCGGCCGCTGTGCCAGTCGAACACGGTGTACAGCGCGGTCGCGTCGTGCACCTCGCGGCCGCGCACCAGGCCGACCGCATCGCGTTCGGTGACGCGCATCGCCAGCCACGATTCATGCGCCAGCAGCGCACGTTCCTGCAGGTCGGCGGCGCGCGATTCATGCAGCGTCTTCAGCACCACCAGCTCGTCGCTGTGCGGATCACGCGCCTGGTACAGGCGGTGCACGCCGGTGTCGGCCACCACCGCGGTGACGGTGTAGCCATCGATCACGTCGCCGATGCGGCAGCGGCCCAAGGCGGGCAGGGCGCGGGTGCGGGTGATTTCATCAATCAGGCGGCCAGCATCGAGCCCGATCACCCGCACGATCAGCGCGGTGGCGTTGTCGTGGCTGCCGGCGGCCAGCGCCGCTTCGATCAGCGCCACGCAGGCCTGCTGCGCGGTGCCGCTGCGCGCCAGTTCGGCCAGCCTGCGCGGCTTCAGTACACCGTGGATGCCGTCGCTGGTCAGGATGTAGGTGTCGCCCGGCTGCACCTCGCCCTGCAGGTGGTCGATGCGCACGCTGTCGTCGAGCCCGACCGCGCGCGTCAGCCGGCTGCGCATGTCGGGGTGCGGGTAGGCGTGGTCCTGCGTCAGCAGTTGCAGCTCGCCGCCGCTCAGGCGCCACAGCCGGGTGTCGCCCACATGCGCGACGGTGTAGCTCTGGCCTTGCAGCACCAGCGCGGTCAACGTCGTCAGCGCTGCCATGCCGGCCGACTCATCGCCGCTGACGGCGCCGTCCTGGCTCTGGCGCTGCCGGTTCTGCGACACCAGCCAGGCGTTCTGCGCGCCGATCAGCCGGTCGAGTGCGGTGGTGGTGTCCCAGGTGGCCGGCGTCGCGAAGAAGTCGGCAATCAGCCCCATCACGCTGGTCTGCGCGGCTTCCTTGCCGCGGCCGCCGCTGGACACGCCGTCGGCGATCGCGGCGATCAATCCACGGCTGGCTTCGTGCGCATCGGCGCGCTGGGCACCGACGAAATCCTCGTTGGTGTCGCGGGGTCCGCGTTGGCTGGCGTGCCCGATCTCGACCTCGAAGCTCATGCCGCGATTGTCACCGAGCGCCATCGGGTGACAGCGCATTCCATTTCTCAGACTGAACGCGGGACGACCCGCCTGGAGGCGTAAGCGATGAAGAAGATGAAACTCGTGATGGTGGGCAACGGCATGGCCGGCGTGCGCACACTCGAAGAACTGCTGAAGATCGCGCCCGAGCTGTACGACATCACCGTGTTCGGTGCCGAGCCACACCCGAACTACAACCGCATCCTGCTCAGCCCGGTGCTGGCCGGTGAGCAAACGCTCGACCAGATCGTGCTGAACCCGCTGGCTTGGTACGCCGACAACGACATCACGCTGCACACCGGCAAGAAGGTGGTGCACATCGACCGCACGCAGCGCATCGTGCGCGCGGTGGGTGCCGACGGCGCCGAGATCGAGGCCGAATACGACCGCCTGCTGATGGCCACCGGCTCCAACCCCTTCATGCTGCCGGTGCCGGGCAAGGACCTCGAGGGCGTGATCGGCTACCGCGACATCGCCGACACCAACGCGATGATCGACGCGGCCACCAAGTACAAGCATGCGGTGGTCATCGGCGGCGGGCTGCTCGGCCTCGAAGCCGCCAACGGCCTGATGCTGCGCGGCATGCAGGTCAGCGTGGTGCACATCATGCCGTCGCTGATGGAGCGCCAACTCGACGATGTGGCCGGCAAGCTGCTGCAGAAGTCGCTGGAAGACCGCGGGCTGAAATTCCTGATGGGCGCGCAGACGCAGGTGCTGATCGGCGACAAAGACAACGGCAAGGCGGGCCGCGTGATGGCGGTGCAGTTCAAGGACGGCCGCGAAATCCCTGCCGACCTGGTCGTGATGGCCGCCGGGATCCGGCCCAACATCGAATTGGCGATCCAGACCGGGCTGTACTGCGGCGAGAACAACCGCAGCGGCCTGGTCGTCAACGACACGATGCAGACCATCACCGACCCGCGCATCTACGCCATCGGCGAATGCGCGGCGCACCGGGGCGTGGTCTACGGGCTGGTCGCACCACTGTTCGAGCAGGGCAAGGTCTGCGCGACGCACCTGGCGCAGTTCGGCATCGGCCGTTATCTCGGCTCGCAGACCTCGACCAAGCTGAAGGTCACCGGCATCGATCTGTTCTCGGCCGGCAACTTCACCGGTGGGGCCGACTGTGAAGAGATCGTGATGTCGGACCCGTATGCCGGCGTCTACAAGAAGCTGGTGATCAAGGACGACAAGCTGGTCGGCGCCT
>JANXTP010000357.1 GCA_025352345.1 Burkholderiales bacterium
TGCTGCGAATCTCGTCCACGACCGAGCGGTCCTCGTCGGTCAAGTGCAAATCCGTCTGGCGCATGACAACACCTCCGAGCATCGATGGGCGATGATGGGAGTGTATGCATGTTCCGTTACTTGCATGTCAACGTACTAGTGTGAACAGGCACATTCACATGCACATGCACATGCACATGCACATGCACATGCACATTCACATGCACATGCACCTGGCTCGACGGGTCCACAGATGCCTGTTCATCGCAGCATGGCTGTGGGCCGCCACGGCGCAGGCGCAGACCTTGCCGCTGCCGCCGAGCCTGATCAGCCTGGCCAGCCTGGAGGGCCGCGCGATGCTGATCGACAGCACGGCGCGGGAGGCCTACTGGCCGCTGAGCCTGCAATTCGTGACACAGAAGAACCCGGCCTACTGCGGCGCCGCCACGCTGGTCATGGTGCTGAACGCGCTGGGTGTGGCTGCGCCGCCAGCCGCGGGTTTCGAGCCGTTCGGGGCGTACACCCAGGACAACCTGTTCAACCCGGCCACCGAGGCCATCCTGCCCCAGAAGGTGTTGGCCGAGAAAGGCATGACGCTCGACCAGTGGGGTCGCCTGATCGAGGCGTACGGTGTGAGCGCCGAGGTGCATCACGCAGACGACAGCAGCGTCGCGCAGTTCAGGGCACAGGCCTCGGAAGCTGTCGCCACGCCCGGTCACCATGTGATCGTCAACTACCTGCGAACGGCCATCGGGCAACAGTCCGGCGGGCACATTTCGCCGCTTGCCGCGTTCGACGCGAAAACCGATCGCTTCTTGGTGATGGATGTGTCCCGCTACAAGTACCCACCGGTGTGGGTGAGCACCACCACGCTGTTCGCTGCGATGGACAGCGTTGATGCGAGCAACGAAGGACGCCATCGCGGCTTCGTGCTGGTCAGCAGCCGCTGATGAAACGGGATGCGGGCGGTCAACCTGATCAGTACACGACCACCGAACGGATGCTCTCGCCGCGCTCCATCAGCTCGAAGCCGTGGTTGATGTCTTCCAGCTTCAGCGTGTGCGTGATCAGCGGGTCGATCTTGATCTTGCCTTCCATGTACCAGTCGACGATCTTGGGCACATCGGTGCGGCCACGCGCGCCACCGAAGGCACTGCCTTCCCACTTGCGGCCGGTGACGAGTTGGAACGGACGCGTCGAAATCTCCTGCCCCGCCGCCGCCACACCGATGATGATGCTGCGGCCCCAGCCCTTGTGACAGCATTCGAGCGCCTGGCGCATCGTGGTCGTGTTACCGATGCATTCGAAGCTGTAGTCGGCACCGCCATCGGTGAGCTGCACGATGGCGTCGACGACCGAAGTTCCGGCGGCCTGCACGTCCTTCGGGTTGATGAAGTGCGTCATGCCGAACTGCCGCGCCATCGCCTCGCGCGCCGGGTTCAGATCCACGCCAATGATCTTGTTGGCGCCCACCATCTTGGCACCCTGGATCACGTTCAGGCCGATGCCGCCCAGCCCGAACACCACCACATTGGCGCCCGCTTCCACGCCGGCCGTGAAGATGACCGCGCCCACGCCCGTGGTGACGCCGCAGCCGATGTAGCAGACCTTGTCGAACGGCGCGTCGGGGCGAATCTTTGCCAGTGCGATCTCGGGCGCCACGATGTGGTTGGCAAACGTGCTGGTGCCCATGTAGTGCAGGATCGGTTGCCCGTTCAGACTGAAGCGGCTGCTGCCGTCGGGCATCAAGCCCTTGCCCTGCGTGCTGCGAATCAACTGGCACAAATTGGTCTTGCGGCTCAGGCAAAACTTGCAGCCGCGGCACTCGGGCGTGTAGAGCGGAATGACGTGGTCGCCCGGCTTCAGGCTGGTGACACCCGCCCCGACTTCCAGCACCACACCCGCGCCTTCGTGGCCCAGGATGGCGGGAAACAGGCCTTCGGGGTCGGCGCCCGAGAGCGTGTACTGGTCGGTGTGGCAGATGCCGGTGGCCTTGATCTCCACCAGCACCTCGCCAGCGCGCGGGCCTTCGAGGTCGACGGTTTCGATGGTCAGCGGGGCGCCGGCCTTCCAGGCCACGGCTGCGCGGGTTTTCATGCGGGCTCCTTATGATGATCAGATGACAGGGCGGAAGATCAGCACGCTCCGCCCGAAAGCGGCGTCGGCCACAGAACCCATCGTGTCACAAAGTGCGTTACGGCCAAGATCGCGATGAGCCGCGCCCTGGCCTTGCGCGGTGTGTTTGAATTCAGTCTCCAGCTGAGGGAGTTTTGATGATTCAGATTGTGTACATCAGCAGCGCCCTGGCGCCCTGGTCGACCGAGCAGTTGCTCGAACTGCTTCAGCAGTGCTTGAAAAATAATTCAGCCCGCGGCGTGACCGGCATGCTGCTGTACGGCGAGGACACTTTTTTGCAGGCGCTGGAGGGCGACGATCTGGTGATCGACGACCTGGTCGAGAGGATCGCCAGGGATCCGCGCCACGCCAAGGTGCAGTTCTTGCACCGCCGCCCGATCGAGCGGCGCCAGTATTCGGACTGGAGCATGGGATTCAAGCGGATTTCCGACCAGGAACTGACCGGCATCAAAGGCTTGAAGAATTTCGGCGCCAAGGACTTCAACTTCGACTTCCTCGTCCGCAACGAAGGCATCGTCGATACCCTGATGGACCACTACCGCACACCGCATTGGGACCCGCTGGTGCGCGAGCTCGGTGCCAAGGACAAGGTCATCGAGCATCTCAAACAGGCGCTGTTGCAGTCACGCGGCAACGTCGAGATCGCCACCTTGGTGCTTGAGAGCATCGCCGACGCGGGCCGGGCCGGCACCCTGAGCGACCGACACATGCGCCTTTGCGATTCCGCACTCACCGAGTTGCGCGGCAGCTGAGGCGCTCGGCTGTAGAAGCAGCCTCAACGTCTTCCGTCGTGGTCGCGCTGCTCCTGCAAGGTGAGCCAGATGAGGCGCGACACGACCGCGGCCAGATACATCACGCCAACGAACATCTCCAGCGCTGCGAGCGCCCGTGCGTGGGGCGTGATCGGGATGACATCGCCGATGCCGGTGCTCGATAGCAGTGCGAAGCTCATGTACATCAACTCCGTCCAGGTGCGCGGCTCGGCTGGGTTCACGGCGGCAGTAAAACAGCCGGGCTGCAGTGCCTGCAACAGCAAAAACAGGTACGTGAAGCCCCAGGCCAGCAACGTGAAGGTGGCGCCAGCGGCAAACAGCTCATCCGTGGTGGCGCGCCTGTCCTCCAGCATGTAAGAGATCAAGCTGCCGGCGGCGTAGAAGTAGAACAGCGCTTCGAGCGCCGACGAGACCACCAGCAGCTGAGGCATGCCGAACATGGCCTGCAATACCAGCATCACGATGCCGAAAACCCCGAACGCAATACGTCCTGCGTCCGTGCTTTCCATGAACGGATACAGCACCATGCCGACCAGTTGCACGAGCAGCAGAATCGCAGATGGATGTCGTCTGGTGCGGACCAGCCAGCGCAGATAGCTCATCGCAAGTTTGTGCAGGCAGGGTCATCTTCCGCCTCACCCCACCGGCAACTCGTACACCACCCTCGCCTTGCGCCCTTCTGCCGCTGCCCGCCAGCGCTCGATCGCTTCATCACTCGGATAGAAGCGCGCCTGCTCGCCCAGGTCGAGGTCACCGGTGACAACGCCTTGCGCGGCGCTGCGGTGCAGGTGCAGGCGCACTGACAGGCCCTGCGGCAGGTCGCCGTGTTCGGTGGCCACGCTGCGCACCGGGAAGTCGCGCAGCAGCTCGGCCACTGGCGGCACGGCGCCGTTGACGTGCACGCTCAGGTACTTGCCGAAGCGGCAGCGCGCCTCGGCCAGACCCCACACCTGCTGCACCGTCAGCCGCAGCCCGCCGGAGAAGCGATCGGGCTGCACCTTGCCTTGCACGATGACGAGTTCGTCGTCTTTCAGCAGCTCGCGATTTGCATTCACCAGTTCTTCGCTGGCCACCGCTTCGATGGCCTCGGTCTTGTCGTCGAGCTTGAAGATGGCCACCTTGCCGCGCTGGCCGTTGACCATGCGCAGGTCGCCGACGATGCCGGCCAGCAGCTGCGGCTCACGCGTATCCAGCACATAGGCATTGGCACGCTTGGCGAACTGGCGCACCTCATCGGCGCTCTGGTCGAACATGTGGCCCGACAGATAAAAGCCCAGCGCGGCCTTCTCGGCCAGCAGCCGCTCCTTGATGCTCCACGGCAAGGCCTCGACCAGCGGCGGCTCCTGCGTCGAGGCGCCGTGCGAGTCGTCGGAGTCGAACAGGCCACCCTGGTCGGCATGCGCGGCCTGCGAGTCGGCGTAGTCGAACGCGAGGCCGACGCTGGCGAGCAAGGCTGACCTTTCCTGGCCCCAGCGATCGAACGCGCCGGCCTTGATCAGCGCCTCGACGGTGCGCTTGTTGATGCGAGCGCGGTCAACGCGGGCGCAGAAGTCGAACAGGCTGGTGAACGGGCCGCCCACGGCGCCAGAGGTGCCGTTTCCAAGCCCTTGGCGCGCCGCGACGATCGCCTCGATCGCGCCCTGCCCCGTGCCCTTGATCGCGCCCAGGCCGTAGCGAACGCGGCCGCGTTCGCCTTTCTGCTTGGTTGCGGCATCGGGCGTGATCGGCTCGAAGCGGTAACCCCCGGCGTTGACGTCCGGCGGCTCGAACACCACGCCCAGCGCCTTCGCGTCGTCGTGGAAGATCTTCAGCTTGTCGGTGTCGTCGAGCGCCACGCTCATGTTGGCGGCAGTGAACTCGGCCAGGTAATGCACCTTCAGCCACGCGGTGTGATAGGCCAGCAGCGCGTAGGCGGCGGCGTGCGACTTGTTGAAGCCGTAGCCCGCGAACTTCTCCATCAGGTCGAAGATCTCGTTGGCCTTCGGCTCTGCGATGCCCTTCTTCGCCGCGCCTTCGGCGAAGACGGCGCGGTGCTTCATCATCTCTTCGAGCTTCTTCTTGCCCATTGCGCGGCGCAGCAGGTCGGCACCGCCCAGCGTGTAGCCGCCGACGATCTGGGCGACCTGCATCACCTGCTCCTGGTAGACCATGATTCCGTAGGTCTCCTCGAGCACATCACGCATCAGCGGGTGCGGGTACTCGACCTCTTCACGGCCGTGCTTGCGCGCGCAGAAGCTGGGGATCAAATCCATCGGGCCGGGTCGGTACAGCGCCACCAGCGCGATCACGTCTTCGAACACGCTGGGCTTGGCATCGCGCAGCATGCGCTGCATGCCTGAGCTTTCCAGCTGGAACACCGCGACCGTCTTGCCCTCGCTCATCAGGCGATAGGCGCCGGGGTCGTCCAGCGCGATGTTCTCCAAGGCAAATTCACGCTGATCGGGGTAGCGCGCGCGTATGAATTCGGTGGCCATCTCCAGGATGGTCAGCGTA
>JANXTP010000359.1 GCA_025352345.1 Burkholderiales bacterium
AGATCACCGTGCCGCTGGCCTACACCGACGAGCTGTATGCGCTGCGCAGCTACATCGCGCTGGTGCGCTCGCGCCTGAACAGCAGCGCGGCAGGCGCTGCGGTAGCGACCTCGTCCCCTGGGCTGGCTTCGATCGGAACGCCAGCAAGCCCCAGCGCGCAAACCTAAACTGCCGCGGATGGACACCGGCGTCTCCCCGATCCGCCTGCGCATCGAGCGCGTGCGCGATACGCTGAGGCAGCAGCAGATTGCTGCCGTGCTGGTACCGTCGTCTGACCCACACCTGTCCGAGTACCTGCCCGAACGCTGGCAGGGCCGGCAGTGGCTGTCGGGCTTCACCGGATCGATGGGCACGCTGATCATCACCACCGACACCGCGGTGCTGTTCGCCGACAGCCGCTACTGGGTGCAGGCCGAGGCCGAACTGGCGGGCAGCGGGATCACCTTGGAAAAGATCCCGACCGGTGTCGCGACACACCCGATCGACTGGCTGACGACGCACGTGCCAGCGGGCCAGACGGTGGGCGTTGATGGCCAGGTGCTGGGTCTCGCCACCGCGCAGCGGCTGCAACACTCGCTGAAAGCCGCAAGCATCGCGCTGCGCACCGACTTCGACGTGCTGGTGCAGGTGTGGCCCGAGCGGCCCGGGCTTCCCGAGGCGCCGGTCTACGAGCACCTGGCGCCGCACGCCACCGAATCGCGCGCCAAACGCCTGGCGCAGGTGCGGCTCGACATGGCGAACCTGGGCGCCACGCACCACTTCATCTCGACAGTCGACGACAGCGCGTGGCTGTTCAACCTGCGCGGCTCGGACGTCCCCTACAACCCAGTGTTCCTCGCACACGCCTTGATCGACGCGCAGCAGGCCGTGCTGTACGTGGCCCATGACAAGGTGTCGCCAGCCTTGCAAGCGGTGCTGGCCGCCGATGGCGTGCGCGTCGAGTTGTACGAGCGCGCCGGCCCGGCCCTGGCCGCCTTGCCCACCGACGCGCGCCTGCTGATCGACCCGCGCCGCATCACGCTGGGTCTGCGGCAGCAGGTGCGCGACGCTGGCAACGACAGCGTGCGGGTGATCGAGGCCACCAACCCCAGCACCTTGCGCAAGAGCCGCAAGAGCGCCGCCGAAGCAGCCCACATCCGCGAAGCGATGGCGCAGGACGGCGCCGCGATGTGCCATTTCTACGCCTGGTTCGAGCAGGCGCTGGCCGATCCGGCGAATACCGGCCGCCTCACCGAGCTGACGATCGACGAGCACCTGAGCGCCGTGCGAAAGAACCGCCCCGGCTTCGTCGGCCTGAGCTTCCCGACCATCGCCGGCTTCAACGCCAACGGCGCGATGCCGCACTACCGTGCGACACCCGAATCGCATGCAGTCATCGACGTGAATTCGGAACAAGAAGGTGGCCTGCTGCTGATCGACTCCGGTGGCCAGTACACCGGTGGCACCACCGACATCACCCGCGTCTGGCCAATCGGCACACCGAGCGCCGAACACCAGCGCGACTACACACTGGTGCTCAAAGGCATGCTGGCGCTCAGCCGCACCCGCTTTCCGCGCGGCACGCTGTCGCCGATGCTCGATGCGATCGCGCGCGCGCCGCTCTGGCAGCACGGCCTCGATTACGGCCACGGCACCGGCCATGGCGTGGGCTATTTTTTGAATGTGCATGAAGGTCCGCAGAGCATCTCGAAGGCGATCCCGGAGGCGGCGATGGCGATGGAGCCCGGCATGGTCACCAGCATCGAACCCGGCCTGTACCGCCCCGGGAAATGGGGCATCCGCATCGAGAACCTGGTGATGAACGTGCCGGCCGCCGTGCCCGAGGGCAGTGTCTTCGGCGAGTTCCTCGAGTTCGAGACGCTGACCTTGTGCCCGATCGACACCCGCTGCATCGACCGCTCGCTGCTCGATGCCGGTGAGATCGACTGGCTCAACCGCTACCACGCGACGGTGTTCGAGCGCCTGTCGCCGTGGGTCTCAGGCGATGCGCTGGCCTGGCTGACCAAGCGCACGCGAGCGCTGTAGGCCGGGACCCTGTCGTCCACACCGCAAAATAGATCGAATCGACGGCAGGCCCGTCACCCATCCAAAGAAAAGGCCCCCCATGCAAGGCGACCCGCAAGTCATCCACTGGCTGCAAGCGCAGCTGAAGAACGAACTCACCGCCATCAACCAGTACTTCGTGCACTTCCGCATGTTCAAGCACTGGGGCTTCGAGCGCATGGCGAAGAAGGAGTACGAGGAATCGATCGGCGAGATGAAGCACGCCGACGCGTTGATGGAGCGCCTGTTCACGCTGAGCGCGCTGCCCAATCTGCAGGATCTGGGCAAGCTGATGATCGGTGAGACCCTGATCGAGGCGCTCGGCTGCGACCTGAAGTCGGAACAAGTCGCTCAGGCCACCGTGAAAGACGCGATCGCCCAGTGCGAACTGGCGCGCGATTACGTGTCGCGCGATCTTTTCCAGCACATCCTGGAAGACACCGAGGAGCACATCGACTACATCGAGACCCAGCTCGAACTGGCCGGCAAGGTCGGCGAGCAGAACTACCTTCAGTCGCAACTGGGCGCCTGACCTCGGGGGCAGATCAACCCCAGCGGAGGGTTGGTTTTTGGATGCGCTTGCCAATGCGACCTATTCGCATTACATTGCGTGCATGATAGTTTGCATCTGCCACCGAGTCTCCGATCGCGACATCGCCCACGCCGCCCATCAAGGATGCGAGAGCTTCGACGAATTGCAGTTTGAGTTGTCAGTCGCCACCTCGTGCGGCCGGTGCCACGACTGCGCTCGCGAGACCTTTCATCACCATGCTTCGCGGCGGGCGTGCAAACCTGCTGACGGGGCCTGTGGCGCTGATACCCAGCGTGGCCATGCGGCTCGTCCGGTGGTGATCATTCACCCCGAAATGGCTCAGGCTGCGGGCGTCTGAATGCGGGTCAGGCCTCAGCCGCCCGGGCTGGGTCGAGACAGCACGCTCCACGGGCAGTGCTGAACTCTTCGGCAGTGACTCGGCATCCGGATCGAGGACAGCGCCAGGGCCTGTTAACACACACGAAGCCCATCGGCGATCAGTGCGAAGCTGATGAAGCCGAGGAACATCACGTCGAGTTTCTCGAAGCGGGAGAAGATGCGGCGGTAGCCCTTGAGGCGCCGGAACAGCCGCTCGACTTCGTTGCGACGCTTGTACATCTCGCGCTCGTACTCCCACGGTTCGACTCGGGTCTTCAGCGGCGGGACGACCGGAATGAAGCCGAGATCGAGCGCGAGTTGCCCGGTCTCGTTGCCCTCGTAGGCCCGATCCATGAGCAAGTGAAGCGGTCTGTTTGTTGCGCCCAGGCGGGTGAGCAATGCCCGCCCTGCCGGTGCATCGTGCGCCTGACCCGGCGACAACGAGAACGTTATGGCCGGGCGGGCATCCGCGGCAACCCTATGAATCTTGGTGTTCCATCCGCCTCGGGACTTGCCGATGGCTTGCGGACCGTTTTTTTCAGCGCCCCGGTGCCATCCGGGTGCACCTTGATGCTGGTGCTGTCCAGCGACACGGCTTCAATCTGGATGCGTACGACCTGAGACTGCCGCAGTTCCTCGAAAACCCGGTCCATGACGCCCGACTTCGACCAGCGACTCATGCGCGTGTAGATGGTGTGCCAGTTGCCGAACCGCCTGGGAAGTCCACGCCACTTGCAGCCGTGCTCCGCGACGTACAGGATGGCATTCAACACATCCAGGTTGGACAGGCTGACGTTGCCCCGTTGCGTGGGCAAGCAATGCTCGATCTGGGCGAACTGCGCTGGCGTGATCTCCATGCATGGTTTTCTCGCCGCCCACACCATTGGTCACATAGTGTCAGGCACTAGTACGTTGACATGCAAGTAACGGAACATGCATACACTCCCATCATCGCCCATCGATGCTCGGAGGTGTTGTCATGCGCCAGACGGATTTGCACTTGACCGACGAGGACCGCTCGGTCGTGGACGAGATTCGCAGCA
>JANXTP010000043.1 GCA_025352345.1 Burkholderiales bacterium
GTCGTTGCCTTTGAAGGTGCTGCCGTCACCCCAGATGTTGACATCGTCTTCCTTCATCGCCGCGACCAGCATCGTGCCGGTGACGGCGCGGCCGATCGGCGTGGTGTTGAAGTAAGTGATGCCTGCGGTGCTGATGTGGAAGGCGCCGGCCTGCAGCGCGGCAATCCCTTCGGCGACCAGCTGTTGGCGGCAGTCGATCAGCCGCGCGCGCTCGGCGCCGTAGAGCATCGCCTTGCGCGGTATCTCGTCGTAATCGGGCTCGTCGGGCTGGCCGAGGTTGGCGGTGTAGGCGTAGGGCTGGGCGCCCTTGAGCTTCATCCAGTGCAGCGCGGCGCTGGTGTCCAGACCGCCTGAAAACGCGATGCCGACCTTCTGGCCGAGGGGAAGTTGCTGCAGGATGGTGGACATGGGCTGAAAGGCGGTGAGTGAGGCGGTTGCGCGAAACGGGTGGCGGGCTGGTGCTGATGCCGTCCGCCGATCGGCAATTAACGGACGATATTCTCGCCGCTGTCACCCCGGGCCGGCCGCGTGCAGCCGGCGCAGCGTCATCTGCAGCAATCGGGCGTCCGCGCTGGCACGGTGACGGCGCAGGTTCAACTCGCGCCCGACCTGGTCCTTGATCTGGTGCCAGTGCGCCGCCTCGTCGTCGCTGAGCAGCGCGCGCAGGTTCTCGATGTGGAATGAGGGTGACAGGTCCGCGGCGTCGAACAGCGCGCCGATCCAGCTGTAGTCGTTGACCCAGCCGTCGGTGTAAATGGTCTGCCCGTGCAACGCCTGATTCAGGTGCCGCGCGATGTCCAGCGCCGGCCGGCCGTGCAGCACCACGGTGTCGCGTGTGATGCCGTGCAGCCGCTGTGCCTCCGGATCCCAGTGCGTCCAGCCCGCCTCGGGGCGCACCAGCGTGCAGTAGCCGCTGCCGTCGGGCAACACATAGCCGATCTCGATCGGGTAGCTGTCGCGGCCGAAGCCCGAGGCTTCGATGTCGAGCACTGTCGGCAGCGCGGTGGGGGCGGATGATGCGGCTAGGGTGGGGACCATGGACAAGACCTAAGCACGGATCGTGACAGGCGCTTCAGTCTGCCCTACCCAACTGGCGCCAGAGGTAGGCGAATTCCAGCGCCTGCAGGTGCGCGCGCTGGGTGTTGTCGGCCGCGCCACCATGACCACCTTCGATGTTTTCGTAGTACAGCAGCGCGTGGCCCTGCTCGACCATGCGCGCAGCCATCTTGCGGGCGTGGGCGGGGTGTACCCGGTCATCGCGGGTCGAGGTGGTGAACAGCACCTCGGGGTACCTTCTACCGGACGACACGTTCTGGTACGGGCTGTAGCGCGCGATGTGCGCCCAGTCTCCCGGCACGTCGGGGTTGCCGAACTCGGCCATCCACGAGGCGCCGGCCAGCAGCGTGTGGTAGCGCCGCATGTCGAGCAGCGGCACCTGGCAGACCACGGCATTGAACAGCTCGGGCCGCTGCGTGAACACCGCGCCCACCAGCAGCCCGCCATTGCTGCCGCCCATGATGCCGAGGTGCCGGGCGCTGGTGACGCCGCTTTTGATCAGGTCTTCGGCCACCGCGACGAAGTCGTCGTAGCTGCGCTGCTTGTGTTGCCGGATCGCCGCTTGGTGCCAGGCCGGCCCGAACTCGCCCCCACCGCGAATGTTGGCCACCACCAGCACCCCACCCCGCTCGAACCAGGCCCGGCCGTGGCCTGCGGGGTACCACGGGTTCAGCGAGATCTCGAAACCGCCGTAGCCGTACAGCAGCGTCGGGTTGCGGCCATCGGGCTGGGCACCGCGTGGCCAGACGATGAAGTAGGGCACGCGGGTGCCATCGGCCGACGTCGCGAATCGCTGCTCGGCGCGCAGGCCGGTGGCGTCGAACAGGGCCGGGCGCGCTTTCAGCAACTCGAGCGCGGGCGGGCCAGCAGCTTGGCCCGGGCCGGCTTCGGTCTGGCCGAGGAACAGCGAATCCGGCGTCAGAAAATCGGTGTAGCCCAGCAGATAACTTTCAGCCAGCGGGTCGTCGCGGCGCATCGGGTCGTGCAGGCTGCGCACGCTCAGTGTGCCGGGGAAGGGCGCTTCGATCGCCCGTGGTTCGAAGCCGCCGGGCGTGCGCCGCCACAGTTCGAGGCGGCTGGCGACGTTGTCGAGCAGGTTGACGATCAGGTGATCGCGCGTTGTCGAGTAGACAGCCAGAGAGCAGGTGGCCGTCGGTATGAACAGCACATCGAAGTGGCGCTCGCCGGCCAGGTAGGCGAGCGCATCAGTGGCCAACAGCGAGCCGCTGGCATGGGTCACACCCGCCACCGTCCAGTTGCTTCGCAGCTCGATCAGCAGCGTGTCGGCCGTGCTGCCCGCGTGGTTCCAGAAGCTGAATGACGCATCGCTCGGCAGATCGAAAAGCACCAGATTCTTGCCTTGCAGCAGCCAGTGCTGCTGGTGATAGAAGTCGAGCGACCGGCTGAAGAACGTGCATTCGTGGCCCGGCGTCAGATCGACCGACACGCTGACCGACACGTCGGTGCTGTCGCCCTCGAACACCGTGACGGCCGATGCCAGCGGCGTGCCGCGCGTCCACCGTTGCACGAGGCGCGGGTAGCCGGAGTCGGTCAGGCTGCCAGGGCCGACGTCGGTGCCAATGTACAGCGTGTTGGCATCGGCCCAGTTCACCGACGATTTCGCCTCGGGCAGCGTGAAGCCGCCTTCGACGAACTGCTTTGCGGTGGTGTCGAATTCGCGCGTCACTGTCGCGTCGGCACCGCCACGCGACAGTGACACCAAACAAAGGTTGGGCATGGTGTCGAGCGCGTTCGCGCCGGCCCAGACCCAGTTCTCGCCTTCGGCCGCGGCCAGCGCGTCGATGTCGAGCACGGTCTCCCAGTCGGGGTCGGACCGCCGGTATTCGGCCAGCGTGGTGCGTCGCCACAGACCGCGTGGGTGGGTGTCGTCACGCCACAGGTTGTAGAAGTGATCGCCCCGCCTCGACACCTGCGGAATGCGCTCCTTCGAGTTCAGCACCTCCAGCAACTGCTGACGGATCGGCGCGTACTCGGGCCGCGCGGTCAGCAGGCCCTCGCTCTCGGCATTGCGCTCGCGCACCCAGGCCAGCGCGCGCTCGCCCAGCACGTCTTCCAGCCAGTGATACGGGTCGTCGTCGGTTGGGCTCATGCGCGGCGTGTCGAAAGGCGATGCCGCTCAGCCGCGCAGGTCATGCGTGTCCGCATGGCGCTGCATGTAGACCCGCACATACGAGCACAGCGGATTGACCTTCAGACCGTGTTCACGCGCATGCGCCAGCGCAAACCGCACCAGCGCGGCGGCGATGCCGCGGCCTTCGAGCGCAAGTGGTACCTCGGTGTGATCGATGTGCATCACACCGTCGATCAAGCGGTAATCGATGACGCAGCGCAAGCCGTCCACCGTGCATTCAAAGCAGGACTGCGCAGCGTCGTGGTGAATCTCGAGGGCGGTGGCGCGAACGTGCGGGCTGGAGGATTTCATCCGACCGATTCTGGCCCCGATCGGTCCGTCAGGCGTTGAGCCGCACCGGCCGCACCTCGACCGCGCGGTCGCCTTCGCCGACCCAGACCACCCCGTCTTGAACCGTCACTTGCAGCTGCATGTTGCGCTGGGCGAGTGCGGCCAGTGCCTGGCTCTGCTCGGTCTCGATCTGCCACACCGCGACGTTGCGGGCGCGGGTGATGCGGGTCTCCAGGCCTTTCCACCACACCGGCGTGCTGTGGCTGAAGCTGATCACCGTGACCCGATCGGCGCGCGGGGCGGACTTCAGGATGCGCCGCTCATCGGGCTGGCCCACATCGATCCAGTGCACGATCTGGCCGGTCAGGTCTTTCTGCCAAAGGTCGGGCTCGTCGGTGTCCCACAGGCTCTTGGCCAGATCCAGCGTGCCGTTGCGCGGGTCGGCCGGCACGTTCAGCGCATAGGCCAGCACGCGGATCATCATCCGCTCGTCGGTCTCCGACGGGTGGCGCGCAATCGTCAGTGCATGCTCGCCGTAGACGTTGCGGTCCATGTCGCTCAACTGCAGGCTGGCTTTGTGGATGGTGGCCTTCAGTGCCATGGAGATGTCCTGTTTGGCGCGAAGGAATTCAGCGCAGCCTTCGATTGTCGGGCACGCATGACAATTGCAGGCTTGCGAACCCTCGCAGCGCACAGAGCACGACACCATGAGCATGAAGAAAACCGATCTGGTCAAACACCTGGCCAGGAAGATCGACGGTCAGATGAAAGGGGTCGCGGTGCCCGGCCGCTTCGGGCAGGCCGCGAGCGGGGTGGTCGACAAGCGCGAACAGCGCCGGCTCGATGCGCAGGCCGGCCTGCTGCCGTTTGCTTGCAAGCTGCCGGCCGATCTGGTGCGGCAATTGCACGACCGCGCCGTGGGTCATGAGGGCGGCCTCAATGCGTTGATCGCGCATCTGCTGAGTCAGTCCATTCAGGGAGACGCCAAGAAATAATTCTGCCCGGGCATAAAAAAACGCGGCCGAAGCCGCGTTTCGAAAGCTGATGTCGCAGCGCTTTTACAGCACGCGAATGTTGGCAGCTTGCAGGCCCTTCTGGCCTTGCTTGACTTCGAATTCGACCTTCTGGTTTTCAACCAGGGTCTTGAAGCCGCTGCCGGTGATGTCACGGAAGTGGGCGAAGAGGTCAGCACCACCCGCGTCTTGAGCGATGAAGCCGTAGCCCTTGCTCTCGTTGAACCACTTCACGGTACCTGTTTGCGTCGTCATGGACGGTTTCCTGTCAAATAACAAAATGATGCGACTGCACATGCAACCGCATGCAGAGACACTCAAGATCAACTGGGGATTTCTTGCGATCCCGCTTCAGAACAGAAGCAGGTGGATGATCACTAGCAACCACGGTCTTGCGTATACCTGTCGCGATAATGTACCCCATTGCAGCGCAGACTGCATGCGTGTTTCCGACGAATCGGTGCCGATGGCACAGAATCACGCCCCCTGGTTCCCAATCACCTGCACCACCCAGGGGGGTGCAAGACTGCGGCACGATGGACTTGATCGATTTCGAATTGCGCGGCGAGCACATCACGCTGGACGCCTTGCTGAAGGCCACCGGCGTGTCTTCCAGTGGCGGTGCCGCGAAGGCACTGGTGGCCGCGGGTGGCGTGCAGGTCGATGGCCGCGACGAGTTGCGCAAGACCTGCAAGATCAGGGCTGGCCAGGTGGTCGCGGTGGCCGGCCGCCGCATCAAGGTCGCCCCCCCCGTTTCTGTCACCACACCTGCGCCAGAAGCGCTGCCTTGATGACCCCCTCGCCGCCATCGGTCGCAGCCGACGCGCTGCCGCAGGCCTTGCGCACCGACGGCCATGCAGTGCTGGCACCAGACGCCTTGCGCACCTTGATCGATGCCGACGCGGCGCCGCTGATGGCGCTGGTTCCCAGTTGGTCCGACCTGCCGCCCGACACCTTCCTGCGTGACGGTGGTCGCTATCGACGCCGTCGACATTCGTGCTTCATCGTCGATGGCCCGCGGGTAACGCAGGTGCCTCACCGGCCCCACTGGCAGCCGCTGGAATACAACGCGCTGCATGGCGGGCTCGAACGCATCTTCGTGCCGATGCGTGCTGACATCACAGATCAGCCGGCGTGGGCCGCGCTGCTGCGCGGGCTGGCTGCCGTGTGCTCGCAGATCAAGGGCGCGCAGCCCTGGTTCGTCGAAGCGCACCAGTTCCGTATCGACACCACCGACGGCATCGGTCGGCCGACGCCGGAAGGCGCGCACCGTGACGGCGTCGATTTCGTTGTCGTCGTGCTGGTCGATCGGCGCGGTGTGAAAGGCGGCGAGACGCGGGTGTTCGACGCCGACGGGCCGACCGGCATCCGCTTCACGATGACCGAGCCGTGGACGTTGCTGATGCTCGACGACGCGCGGGTGATCCACGAGACCACGCCGATCCAGCCGCTGCAGGCAGGCCAGCTCGACGGCCACCGCGACACGCTGGTGCTGACCTTCCGACGCAGCGGTTTCCAGGGTCCGGGCAGCGCCTGACGCTGCAGCGGCGGGTTCAGACCAGCCGGATGTCGGCCACCGGGTGGCTGCCGAAATCGTCGCGCGCCAGGTACGCCAGGATGCGCGACGCGGTGTCTTCGGCGCTGACCAACTGACCCTGCGCGTGCTGCTGCTCGAAATAGGTCTTGCTGGGGAAGCCGGCGCCGTCGGCGCCACGCAGTTGTGCCTGCATGTCGGTGTCGATAACGCCTGGCGCCAGCGACACGATGCGCGCCGCGCGACTTTTGTCGCCGGCGGTCTCGGCGCGGTGTGCTTCGTCGAGCGCGACCACGCGCGAGTAGTGGTCCATGCCGGCCTTCGCCGCACCGTAGACCGCGCTGCCGGCCATCGCCCGCCGGCCCAGTCCGGACGAGATGTTCAGCACGCGGCGGTCGGCACGCCAGCCGCCGGTCGCACGCAGGAAGGCCGCGGTCAGCACGATGGTCACCTCCAGCCCGACGCGCAGCGCCCTGGCCAGCTCCGCCGAGGTGCAGCCGTCTGACGGGCCGACGGTCGAAATGACGCCGGCGTTGTTGATCAGCACCGCCTCGTCGAAGCGCTGCGCATCGAAGGTTCGCAGCCAGGCCTCGACTTCATCGGTCACGGTGACGCTGTCGGCCAAGTCGCGCGGCCATTCTTCGAGCTGTGCCTGCGCAGCACTGGCCCGCGCGGCCAGCGTCGGATGCCGGCCGCGCGACAAGCACAGCATCACGGTGCTCGCGGTCAGCAGCTGCTCGGCCAACGCGGCGCCGAGGCCGCGCGAGGCACCGGTGAGGATGACGAGGCGTTGGGGCATGGACTGACTTTGTGTGGGGCTTTGCTCTCGAATTCTGGCGCGTTCGGCGCTGTTTAGAACGGCGCCGCGCTGGACAACGTCAGGGTCTGCGCCGTCAGCGGATGCCGCAGCTCCAGCTTCGTTGCGTGCAGCATCAGCCGTGGCGCGGTGGGAGCCTCGGACGTCCCATACAACGCGTCGCCCACGATCGGATGCCCGATGGCCAGCAGGTGCACCCGCAGCTGGTGCGTGCGCCCGGTCAGCGGCTGCAGGGCAAGCCGGGTAGTGCGCGTGGCCGGGTCGCGGTGCAGCACGCGGTAGCGCGTCAGCGACGGCTTGCCCTGCAGCCGATCGACCTTCTGCCGCGGGCGCCGTGGCCAGTCGGCCAGCAGCGGCAGGTCGATCTCGCCCTCGTCGTGCCCGACCAGGCCCTCCACCACCGCATCGTATTGCTTGCCCACCTCGCGCGATTCGAACATCACACTCACCGCGCGCTGCATCGCGGCGCCGCGGGCAAACAACAGCAGCCCCGAGGTCGCCATGTCGAGCCGGTGCACCGTTTGCGCGTCGGCGAACTGCGCCTGCACCCGTGCCGCGGCGCAGTCGGCCTTGTCGGCACCGCGGCCCGGCACCGACAGCAGGCCGGCCGGCTTGTCGATCGCGACCAGCGCGTCGTCGGCGTGGACAATCACCAGCGGCGACAGTGAAGGGAAACTCTGGGCGAAGGGCACCCGGTCATCATGCATCGGCTACGCTCGTGCCGATGTATTCAGCCTTCGAGAAATTGCTCGACCCGTATCCCGACGGGCAACCGACCCCGCCACCGCGCGGCCTGTTCCCCTTCGTGTGGACCTGCATTGCGGGCGCGCGCGGGCTGGTGTTGGGCATGATTTTGCTGACGGCTTCCATCGGCGTGTTCGAGGCCTATCTGTTCAACATGCTGGGCGATGTGGTCGATTGGCTGGGCCGCGTCCAACCGTCGCAACTGTGGACGCAGGAGCGCGGCCACCTGCTGCTGCTCGCGGTCATCCTGCTCGCCAGCCCGCTGCTGATCTCGATGCAGACGCTGATCAAGCACCAGGCGCTGGCGGCCAACCTGCCGATGCGGCTGCGCTGGAATTTCCACCGGCTGATGCTCGGCCAGAGCATGCATTTCTACCAGGATGAGTTCGCCGGCCGGGTGGCCACCAAGGTGATGCAGACCGCGCTCGCCACGCGCGACGTGGTGATGATCACCTGCGACATCATGGTCTTCGTGGTGATCTATTTCGTCACCATCATCGCACTGGTCGGCCGCTTCGATGCGTGGCTGCTGCTGCCGTTTGTCGGCTGGCTGACGCTGTATGCACTGGCGATCTGGTACTTCGTGCCGCGCCTGGGCCGGGTTGCCAAACTGCAGGCCGATGCGCGCTCGCTGATGACCGGTCGCATCACCGACGCTTACACCAACATTGCTACCGTCAAGCTGTTTTCACACGCTGGGCGCGAGTCGGGCTATGTGCGTTCGGCGATGCAGGAGTTCATCGTCACGGTACATCGGCAGATGCGGCTGGTCAGCGGCTTCGAAGTGGTCAACCACCTGCTCAGCATGGGGCTGATCGCGTCCACCGCTGGCGCCACGCTGTGGCTCTGGACGCGCGGCGAACTCGGTGTGGGCGCGGTAGCGGCGGCCACCGCCATGGCGCTGCGGCTCAATGGCATCTCGCACTGGGTGATGTGGGAAATGGCGTCGCTGTTCGAACACATCGGCACGGTGCAGGACGGCATGAACACGCTGTCGCGCCAGCAACTCGTCACCGACCGCGCTGATGCAGTGCCGCTGCAGGTGATGCGCGGCGACATCCGCTTCGAGAATGTCCGCTTTGCCTATGGCGGCGAGACGCCGGTGCTCGACGGCCTGTCGTTGCACATCCGCCCCGGCGAGAAGATCGGCCTGGTCGGCCGCTCGGGCGCCGGCAAGAGCACCATCGTCAACCTGCTGCTGCGCTTCTATGACGTCGAATCGGGCCGCGTGCTGATCGACGGGCAGGACGTCTCGGCGGTGACGCAGGACAGCCTGCGCGCGCAGGTCGGCATGGTCACGCAGGACACCTCGTTGCTGCACCGCTCGGTGCGCGACAACATCCTCTACGGCCGGCCCAATGCCAGCGATGCCGAAATGATCTCCGCTGCACAACGCGCTGAGGCGCACGACTTCATCGCTCCGCTGGCCGATCCGAAAGGCCGCACCGGCTACGACGCGCACGTGGGCGAGCGCGGCGTCAAGCTCAGCGGCGGCCAGCGCCAGCGCATCGCCATCGCCCGCGTGATGCTGAAAGATTCGCCGATCCTGCTGCTCGACGAAGCCACCAGCGCGCTCGACAGTGAGGTCGAGGCCGCCATCCAAGCGAGTCTTTACCGGCTGATGGAAGGCAAGACGGTGGTCGCCATCGCCCACCGCCTGTCGACGATTGCCGCGATGGACCGCCTGATCGTGCTCGAGCACGGCCGCATCGTCGAGGAGGGCGACCACGCCAGTCTGCTGGCGCAATGCGGGCTGTACGCGCGACTGTGGGCGCATCAGAGTGGTGGGTTTCTGGGGTTGGATGCACATGGCACGGCGAACGAGACGATTCAGCGGCGCGCTTGACGTGGTCGTGTGTGGGCAACCAACATGGTTGCGTTTGGAGATACCATGTCCACAACCCTCACCTTGAAGAGCATCCCCGACGATGCCTACCAACGACTGAAGGCATCTGCCGAAGCTCACCGGCGCAGCCTGAACAGTGAAGCGATTGCCTGTCTTGAGTCCGTTCTTCTGCCCGACAAGGTGAGCCCGGCCGAGCGCCTCGCGCGAGTTCAAGCGCTGCAGTCCAGCCTGCCTCAGACCAAGTTCAGCGCGAAAACCATCGATGTGCTGAAGCGCGAGGGCCGCCCGTGATCGTGGTCGACACGAACGTCGTGGCCTACCTGCTGCTGCCTTCCAAGTACAGCCCGCACGCCGGCGCGCTGTTCAAGCGCGATCCCGAATGGGCGGCGCCGATCCTGTGGCGTAGCGAATTTCGCAGCCTGCTGGCCGGTTATCTGCGCCGCAAGGCCCTGACCTTCGATCAGATGCTGCAGGTGCAAGCAGAGGCCGAGGCGCTGCTTGCCGGCAACGAACACGAAGTGGATTTCCGGCGCATTTGCGAACTGGTTCGCGACAGCGATTGCTCGGCCTACGACTGCGAGTTCGTGGCACTCGCCGCGCGACTCGGGGTGAAGGTCATCACGATGGACGGGGAACTGCTGAAGGCGTTCCCGAAGCACGCCAAGGCGCTTTTAGCGACCTGAGGACTGTCCAAAGAAATTAGGTTTCCACGTCAGTCCCTCCAAGGGCCACGGTTCCATAGCGGCATCGTTGCGGTGGCCAAACTCGATGTCGTTGTTGGAGGACTTGCGTCTTGAACACGCGCTATGCAGCCAGTTGAATCATCGATGAGGTTTTTTTACAGGTCATCGCCCCGCTTGACCGAACGCTGAAGCGCAGTTAAGGCTTCGTTGGCGTTTACTCGTACTTGATGTACCGATACTGCCCGTCGTCAGGCGTGCCCTCCAGTGCCGAGCCAGCCTGCTTGGCCGGCCGCCACATCACCACCGCCTCGATCTTCTGCGCCAATTCGAAGTCCTTGTTGGTGATGCCCTGAGCGCTGTGGTTCATCAGCTTGACGATGACGGCGGCGTACGACACCGCCAGGTCCGGGTGGTGCCAGGCGGCCTCGGCGAGGTGGCCGATGGCATTGACGGCCATCAGCGTGCCTTTCCAGCCGCTGGTCTGGTACGTGCGGCTGATGTGTCCGTCGTCGTGAGTCCAGGTCGGCAGGTCCTGTTGCAGACGGCCGGCGATCTCGGCGGCGGTGTAGACATCGTTGGGGGCTTTCTGATGCCAGGTGCTCATGATCGGCTCCTCGGTGGACAAGCGTCGAACATATTCGCACGACACCGCATGCCCGCGCCGCCAGCGTGTCTACACGGTGGTGCACCCGGCTACGATCGCCCGCAACCCCGCTGCCTCGAAAGACATCCCTGATGGCTTCCAGCCTGCTCGCCCTGATCGACGACATCGCCACGGTGCTCGACGACGTCGCCCTGCTGACCAAGGTCGCGGCGAAAAAGACCGCCGGCGTGCTGGGCGACGACCTGGCGCTGAACGCGCAGCAGGTGTCGGGCGTCAGCGCCGACCGCGAACTGCCGGTGGTCTGGGCCGTGGCCAGGGGCTCGGCGATGAACAAGGCGATCCTGGTGCCGGCCGCGCTAGTCATCAGCGCCTTCGCACCCTGGGCGGTGACGCCGCTGCTGATGATCGGCGGCCTGTTCCTCTGTTACGAAGGGTTCGAGAAACTGGCGCACAAGTTTCTGCACGACGCGGCGGATGACGAGACCCACCAGGCGCAGGTGCTACAGGCGCTGTCGGATCCGGCGGTGGACCTGGTCGCGTTCGAGAAGGACAAGATCAAGGGCGCGGTGCGCACCGACTTCATCTTGTCCGGGGAAATCATCGTGATCACGTTGGGCACGGTGGCCGACTCGCCCTTCATCACGCAGCTGACGGTGCTGGTCGGCATCGCGATCGTGATGACCATCGGCGTCTATGGCGTGGTGGCCGGCATCGTCAAACTCGATGACCTGGGGCTGTGGCTCACGAAGAGCCCGGGCAGCGGCGCTGGCGTGGCGCTGCAGCATCGCATCGGTGCGGCGATCCTGAAAGCTGCACCCTGGCTGATGCGCGCGCTCACGGTGGTTGGCACCGCCGCGATGTTCCTGGTCGGCGGCGGCATCCTGACGCATGGCCTTGCCGTGTTGCACTACGCGATCGAGACGCTGGCTGAGCAGGTCACCGATCCACTCGGCGGATTTGTCGGCACCGTGCTGCCGACGCTGCTCGATGGGTTGGTCGGCGTGGTGGCTGGGGCGCTGGTGCTGGCAGCCGTCACCGTGGGCCGCAAACTCTTCACCAAGCCCGCGCTGGCCGGATGAGAGACCGGTTCAGCGCGGTGCACTGTCGCCTGACGATTCGCCAGTCAGTACAGCGAGATCGAGATCAGCTCGACCTCGAAGGTCAGCGTCGCGTTCGGCGGAATCACGTTGCCGGCACCGCGTGCGCCGTAGGCGATCTGCGGGGGGCAGGTCAGCCGCGATTTGCCGCCCACCTTCATCCGCTGCAGGCCTTCGGTCCAGCAGGGGATCACGCCGTGCAGCGGGAAGGTGGCCGGCTGGCCGCGGCTGTAGGAGCTGTCGAACTCCTTGCCGTCGGCCAGCGTGCCGCGGTAGTGCACCGTCACGCCGTCGCTGCCGCGCGGGCTGGCACCGGTGCCTTCGACCAGCACCCGGTAGACCAGCCCGCTGCCGGTGGTGATGTCGCCCGATGTCTTGGGCGCGGCAGGTGCCAAAGCGGATTGCGCCCAGGCCGAGCCCAGCGTGGACAGCGCCAGCAGGCCGGCGATAAGGTTGGATTTCAAGTCGTGTCTCCTGTTCGTGGTGTCGACGTCCATGGCGTCGCGGCCGCCATCATCGCCGCAATCGTGTCGCCCCTGGGCGCGAGGCGACCATGACACTCTTGCTCGCTCCGATGGAAGGCCTGCTCGACCACACGCTGCGCGACATCTTGACGCGGGTGGGTGGCATCGACCGCTGCGTGTCCGAATTCATCCGCGTCTCCGGCACCTTGCTGCCCGAGCGCACCTTCCTGCGCGTGGTGCCCGAACTGCGCCACGGCGGGCGCACGCGCGCTGGCGTGCCAGTGCGCGCGCAGCTGCTGGGTTCTGATCCGAATTGCCTGGCCGAGAACGCCGCGCGGCTGGCCTCGCTCGGGCCGCATGGCATCGACCTGAACTTCGGCTGCCCGGCAAAGATCGTCAACCGGCACGGGGGTGGGGCAGCGCTGCTCGACGACCCGGAACTGATCGCTCGCATCGTCGGCGCCGTGCGCCGAGCGGTGCCGTCCGCGATGCCGGTGACCGCGAAGATGCGGCTCGGCCACCTCGACGACCGCCGCGCCATTGAGTGCGCGCAGGCGATTGCCGGCGCTGGCGCCGACGAGCTGGTGGTGCATGCACGCACCAAGGCAGATGGCTACCGGCCGCCGGCGTACTGGGAGCGTATCGCCGACATCCGCGCCGCAGTGCACCTGCCGATGGTCGCCAACGGCGAGATCTGGACCGTGGCCGATGCGCTGCGCTGCCGCGAGGTGTCGGGCTGCCACGCGCTGATGCTGGGCCGTGGCATGGTTGGCGACCCTGGGCTGGCGCTGGCCATCGTGGCCGCGACGCGATCACCTGCTGCACAACCGACCGGTGGCGTGCCGGTGCTCGACTGGGCCGACCTGCGCCCGCTGATCGCCGAGTTCTGGCAGCTGGTATTGGCCCGCACTGACATCGCCGACCGACACCGCGCTGGGCGGCTGAAGCAGTGGCTGCATCCGCTGCGCCGCCGCCACCCGCAGGCCGAGGCGATCTACCAGGCGGTTCGCACCGTCAACGACCCGGCGCAGATCACACCGCACCTGGTGGCGTCGCTGCGGCTGGCCGCCTGATGGCATCCCCGCGCCGAATCGACCGCAGCATCAGTCACAAAAACCGGCCCGGACTGCCCAAAACCGCACAGGCACCGACAGGTGCAGACACACCCTGATACGTGTGCCTGTCGCGGTCGCCGAGGCCCCGCGCCACAATTGCAAATCGCTTCAGTTGGTGTCCTCTGCCCGATGTCCATGCCTCACCCGCCGGTCAAGACGCAGCTCGGAATCGACGAGTTGCGCACCCGCATGCACGGCCTGAACCAGCGCCATCGGACGATGCTGTTCCTGGTCGATGGACAGCGCCCGCTCAGCGAGGTGCTGGCACTCGGCCTGCAAGCCGGTGCCCGCACCACACACTTTGCCGATCTGGTGCAGCTCGGCATGGTGGAGGTGGCGCTCGACGCTGCCATACCCGCCGCCGCGATACCTTCGGCGGAGGCCGGTGACAGCGGCGGTAACACGCTGTCGGGCGCGCTCGCGGTCGATCTCGATGCACCGGCACGCGCGCCGAAATTCACCACCGAAGACTCATCGCGCATGCCGTTGAAAATGCCCGAAGGCACCGAAGCCGTGGCCTGCGCGCAGCGCCGCGCGCTGGCCAAGTCTGAGCTGGACGACCTGCACCAGGAGGTGCGTGAGCTGCTGATCGACACCCTGCGCGTCGACGCGCCGCTGTTCGCTGCCGTCACGCTGGTGCGGGTGCGCCGTGCGCAGACGACGCGTGAACTCATCAACCTGGTGTGGGAAATCGAACGCCACCTGGTGGCATCGAAGAAAAGCCAGTCCGAGATGCAGACGCTCTACCAAGCCCGCGAACTGCTGGGCATGGGCAACACCCAGGTCAGCACCGACAACCCGACGGGATTCGACGACAGCCAGTAGCGCCTGCGCCCAGGCTCAGTGCCGTTGCAGGTCGAAGGTTCGGACGGCGATCCGCTGGAACGCGCCGCGCTCAACGCTGAAATCCCATCGCTCGATGGCGCAGTGGGCGGTATCGGGCGCTTCGTGGCGGATCACGTTCACCGAGTTCGGCACGCCACGGCGCAGCCGGGTCGACAGCGCAGTGCCGGCCTGCGCAACGACGATGCGTGCACCGTGGGCGCCGGGCGGCGTCAGCTCGGCCGCATAGGGCAGGTGGATGTGGCCGCCCAACACCACATCGGCACCGGCCTCGGCCCAACGTGCCAGCGCGGCGTCGCGACCGCGCAGCAGATGTTTGGCCTCGGCCTCGCCTTCGACGTGCAGCGGCTGGTGCACCACGACCACCCGCAACTGTTCAGGCCGCGCGCTGCGCAGCCGCGCCGCTACGCGCTCAATCTGCGCGGTACTGACCTCGCCTTCGACATGGCGCCACCAACGGGTCGTCTTCACGCACTGCACCAGCAGCCCGGCGCTCTCATGCACCGGTTCCATGACATCGCCGAACGCGCGGCGGTAGCCGGTGTATGGGGCCAGCAGCCGCGCCAGGGGGTTCAACACCGTCAGGTCGTGGTTGCCCGGGATGCTGACGAAGGGCAGGGCCAGGCGATCGATGAAGCGACGGGCGGCAGCGAACTGGGCCGTTCGTGCGCGCTGCGTGATGTCGCCCGACAGCACCAGCAGATCGGGCGACAGTTGCGTTGCCAGCGCCGCCAGTGCCTCGACGACGGGCGCCTGCTCGGTGCCGAAGTGGGTGTCCGAGATGTGCAGCAGCGTCGTCACTGCGTCTGCTGGATGCCTGCAATGGCCCAGGCACCACCGACGTTCGGCTTGACCAGGTGCCAGACCTCGTCGAACGCCGTCACCGGGCCGTCGGCCTCTTCGCGGATCGTGCCGTGGTAGCGCACGCTGACCATTTGGCGTTCTGCCTCCTCGACCATATCGATCACCTCGGCATCGACGTGGATCACGTCGGTGCGTTGTTCGCGGTGCAGCCGGTCTTGCAGGTCGAGCTTGATTGCGGCGTACATCTCCGGGGTGGTGAACTGGCGCAGGTCGGCGAGGTCGGCGGTGTCGTTGGCGGCTTGCATGCGGATGAAGGTCAGCTTGGCGATGCGCTCGAACGCGGCTTGGTCGAAGCCTGGCGGCAACATCGCCGGGCGCGCGAAGGCCGGTGAGTTTGCGGCAGCCGGCGCTGCGGCTGCAGAAGCGCTCCAACCCGACCCCGACCCTGAACTGCCGCCGGCTGCGGGCAGTTCACCGGCAAAGCGCAGGCCGTTGTAACCGGTGGCAGCCGGCCGCGACGATGACCCAGTCATGCGCCCCATCACGAAGCGGATCGCGATGAAGGCGAGTGCGCCCAGCAGCACCATCATGATCAAGTTGCCAAATTCGGCGCCCATGCCCAAGTGGCTCATCAAGGCGGCGATGCCCAGCCCAGCAGCCAGGCCCGCGATTGGTCCCATCCACGATCGCCTCGGCGCTGGAGCGGGCAAGGTCCCTGGTGTGGCGGTCGGGCTGGGATTGGCTTGTGCGGGCCGTGCCGAAGTAGGGGCCTCGGTCGGGCTGCTGCGCGGCGGCAACTGGCGCTGCATGCCGGAGTAGCCGCCGCCGCCGAGGCGCTTGGCGTCGGCGGCGGAGGGTGTGAAGCCGGTCGCCAGCAGGGCTAGCGACAAAGCCAGGATCCAGGATTTCATGGTGTGTTCCTTGTGCGTTCCATGTGCGTTCAACAAACCCCAGTTGCACCCGACAAGCGCAAACGCAAGACCCCCAGCGCACGATGCGCCCCGCATTGTCCTCGGGGCGACGTTCTCTTTGAGGCGGATGGACGGGCGGATCGAAAAATCTCTGCCTTCATACTGAACTCCACGGCGATCGGCGAGTCCCTGACACGTGTCTGCGGCGCCTCTATCATCCGTTCGCTTGGGTCGTACGGTACCGATGCCCCCGCGGTTGCCGACGAGCCTGAGAGCCTCCCTTTCCGATGCCCATGCTGCGACCGATCACTGACCTTGCCTCCCGCTTCCTCACCGCTACTTGGGCCGCCCTGGCGGTTTCACTGACGGTCATCCCCGCCGCACAGGCCCAGCTTCGGGTCGAAATGTCGGGGGTTGGCGCCTCGCAGGTGCCGATTGCGGTGGTGGGCTTTCGTAATGAGCAAGCTGTACCGCAGTCGCTGTCCCAAATCGTGCGGGCCGACCTGGAACGCAGCGGCCTGTTTCGCGGCGTCGATGCGCCGGGGGTGCTCGACGAGGTCGCGCAACCCGCGATGGCCGACTGGCGCCGCCGCGCGGCCGATGCGCTGGTCGGCGGGTCGGTGACGCGGCTGGCCGATGGCCGCTACGACGTGCGCTTCAAGCTGTGGGATGTGGTCAAGGGCACCGAGCTGGGCGCGCAAAGC